>JBDUBZ010000322.1:0-4768 GCA_040003745.1 Terriglobia bacterium | reverse complement strand
GCGCGTGCATTGGGACTCATTCTCCCAGTTCCACTCGCCGTGTGCCCGATTGATGAGTTATCGCTCCTAAATTCGACAGCTGAACTGTCGTAGTCGTGCGTTGGCTTGCAGCGTGCCATGCGGGTGGGTATCTGGTGTAGATCGTGTAAAGGGAGGTACGCGATCCCCTGAGCGCCACATGTCGGGGAACCGAGTTTGTGGCAACCCTTTCTGCTATGGACTACAAAAAGAGCAAGCGGCCGAATGGCGCTGCTCGAAGGAAGCGGTGTTGACCACTACGGTAGCTCCGTTTTTGGTTTGTGAAGTGTTGCTTGCGTTTGGCGGCTTGGCCTTCGCGGTGCGAGCCGTGCTTCGGGAACGGCGGGCGAACCAGCTCCGCGGCATCGGGGCCGGTCGCGAGTTTGGCAATGCGAAAGCAAGGGATGACAAGCATATTGGCGAGGCATGCGAGTTCATCCACGCCTCGACGAAAATTTCGCCGATCAGTGCCAGGTCGGTCGCAGGGATCGCCCTGGAGCCGATCAGTGAATCCGTAGAGGCGGATCGAAGCCGGGGAAAAGCTTCTCTACATCGGGAAAGGAAGTGAGGCCCGCGAGCCTGTCATTGTCAAGTTCGAGCATGATCGGAGCCGGGGCTTTGTTTCTGCCTTCTGGATTCATGCAGTACTGGCCGAACGCGGGGAGCCGAGCGCCGCCATTGGAATTAACCGTGATTCGCGGCAACCGCAGCAAAGTCCGAGCATTCAACTGCGAATCGGCCTCGGGCGCTGGAACCACAGAGCGTAAGGCGGCATCGATAAGGTCGCGTGACCTCGCAAAAAAGCGCGCCACGTAGCTTCAGCAGCGCGTTCTGCGCGGCGGTGAGATCGGGCCAGGCGCTAAAATTTTCGTCGGAGAGCGTCGAGCGAGCTCGTTGCAGCGCGGTCTGTTGATCGAAGTCACGGGGGTATCGAGCGCGTCTGCAACCCTCCCGGCCCGGCGGCCCTTGCGGTGAATCTCGTCCAGGCAAGCGGGATGTGCCCCGAGGCCCTGGATATCCGAAACTGGCGCCATCTTCTCAAAACGGTTTTCTAATCCATGCCCCGAATTGCATAGGGCCGGTAATCTGACTGCCCCCGGCGGCGGCGGGCCCGCTGCAGTCCCTTATCGTCGCGATCCAGCCCCACCACCTGGCCCACAATATCTCCGGCCAGCAACGCTAAATCGACCATCCCGGAACCCAGGTCAAGCACTCGCATCCCCGGCGCGATACCCGCCGCGCGGAAAAACCTGTCGGTGTAAGGACGCAGCAGGCGCGCCTGAAACATAAGGCGCTCATATTCACGTTCCGATTGTCCTAAGACATAGTTGGAAGAGGCACTCACCCCGGTAACTTATCATGGAGCGCCGGTGGGAGCTGCAGAGTCTTGAAAACATCCGAGCTCACAAAATGCCTCCCGGCCAATCACGAAGGTGAGGCGGGCGTGATGGCCGATATCTTTTTAAGTGGCAGGCGAGTCAATCAGGTTTTTCATCGTTGGATCCTGCTTCAGGTCTTCAAGTGCCACGCCGTTCACCCAGCAATTCGCTGGAGCCTTTTTAATCGCTGTCGGGGAGCGGCCTGACAAACCGCCAGGGACACGGCGAACCCAATTTCGTGTAGTCTACAAGCGAGTATGCACCCGATGAGAACTGTAAGCACCTTCGTATGCGCCGCTCTGCTGACAGCGGCGTCATCCGCCCCGGTTTTTTCGCAGGCACCCGCCGCGGCGGCACCGGCTCCGCCCGGGGGGCGAGGTCCCGGGCGCGCCGGAGACGGCGGTCTGCTCGCTCAGGCGGGTTCAGCGGATAAACACATCGTCGACCCGGAAGCCGCGGAGCGCGGTAAAAAGGCCTATATTGCCGACTGCATCACCTGCCACGGCGCCACGGCCCGCGGAGGCCAGAGCGGACCGGATCTCGTGCGCTCCCTCCTCGTCCTTCACGACCGCTACGGCAGCACCCTCGGACCGTTCCTGAAAAAAGGGCACCCGAACCTGGGAGCGCCCTCGGCGAAGTACACGGATGCGCAGATTCTGGACCTCTCGCACTTCATTCACGCGCGCGTGGATGACACACTGCGCACGTCGCCCGGGTTTCACGTCCAGAACGTCGTCACCGGAGATCCCAAAGCGGGTCAGGCCTATTTCAATGGAGAAGGCAGATGCAACACCTGCCACTCCGTCACCGGAGACCTGAAAGGCTTCGCTTCTAAATGGGACCCGGTCGACGTCCAGCAGCGCTTCCTCTTCCCGCGGCCCGGCATCGGCCGTGGAGGAAATACGAAGCGCGTAATGGTGACCGTTACGGCGGGCAGCGCCGCGCCCATCACCGGCGTCCTCAATCGCATTGATGACTTTAACGTTTCGCTGCGTGAAGCCGACGGAACCTATCGTTCCTGGGTTCGCGGACCGGCAGTGAAAGTCAAAGTGGATGATCCCTACGCCGTTCACGCCGAACTTCTCGACCACTACACCGACAAGAACATGCACGACCTGACGGCCTTTCTGGAGACCCTGAAATGAACCCGTTTACCAGCTCCTTCTATATCGCCCTTCTGGCCACAACCGCTTTCGCTCAGGGTTTCGACCCCGCGAAACTCCTCCATCCGCCCACCGACGCCTGGCCGACCTACGGAGGCGACTACACCAACCAGCGCTTCTCCCCCCTCGAACGAATCAATGCCGGCAACATCAACACTCTGAGCCTCGCCTGGGTTTATCGCATGAACGCGCCGGGGCAGCAGCTCAAATCGAGTCCGGTTGAGATCGACGGCGTCGTTTACATCACCGCGCCCGACCACGTCTGGGCTCTGGACGCCCACACCGGCCGCGAAATCTGGCACCACCAGCACGTTTCGAAAGGCGGCATCCATCTCGGAAACCGCGGTGTCGGCGTGACGGGCAACTCCGTCTACTTCGAAACTCCCGACTGCAACCTCGTCTCTCTCAACATCCGGGACGGCAAAGAGCGCTGGCAAAAATCCATCTGCGATCTCGATCAGATGTACTACGCCTCGGTTGCCCCCGTGATCGTCGGCAACCACGTGCTCGTCGGAGTCAGCGGCGATGATCTCGACATCCCCGGGTACTACGAAGCCCGCGATCCCGAAACCGGCGACCTGCAATGGCACTGGAACACATCTCCGGCGAAAGGCGAACCCGGCTTCGAAACCTGGCCGAGCGAAGACGCCGCCAGGCACGGCGGCGGCATGACCTGGGGTCCCACCTCTTACGATCCCGACCTTCATCTCATCTACTTCGGCACCGGCAACCCCCAGCCAGTCGTTGCCGGCAAAGCGCGCAAAGGCGACAACCTCTACACCGCGTCAATCGTCGCACTGAATGTCGATACCGGGAAGCTTGCCTGGTACTTCCAGCCCTCGCCGCACGACACGCATGACTGGGACAACATTGAAGCTCCGGTCCTCTACGACGCGACCATAAGCGGTCAGAAGCGTAAGCTCCTCGCCATGGCCTGCCGCAACGGGTGGTTCTTCATCCTCGATCGCACCAACGGCAAAGCCCTGGTCTCGAAGGAATTCGTCAAAACGAACTGGGCAAAGGGAATCGATCAAAGAGGGCAGCCCATTCCCAATCCAGCCAAAGAGCCCCAGATTGATGGCTCGCTCGTTTCGCCCGATCAGGGCGGCGCCGCCAACTGGCCTCCGCCCTCTTACGATCCTGGGACCGGGCTCCTCTACATCAACGCCACCCGCGCCTACAGTGTCTGGTACCTCTACGATCCCGATGACAAGCCCGAAGGCTGGGGCGGTACCGATCGCGGCGGCTGGTCCGAGATGATGCTTCAGGCCATCGACGGCAAAACCGGCGATATCAAATGGAGCCACAAATGGGAAGGCGGAGGGGCGCGCGCCGGTCTGCTGAGCACCGGAGGCGGATTGCTCTTCACCGGCGACGGGTCCGGCAACTTCATCGCGCTCGATCCGAAAACCGGCACGCCGCTCTGGCACGCTAACCTGGCGAGTCAGGTGTCGAACGCGCCCGTTACTTACGAGCAGAATGGTCAGCAGTACGTCTTGGCCGGCGCAGGCGATCAGCTTTTCGCTTTTACCGTGCATTCGAAATAAGGTCCGGAGACACAGAAAATGACACAGAAGATGCAACGAAGACAACTTCTCGCCGCTCTCGCAGCCGCACCAATGCTCGCTCAGACCGAATCGCAGCCAGTCGCCCGCAAAGGTCGACTGAAACAATCGGTCACACGCGGGGTCTTCGGCCGCGCCATGTCGCTCGAGGACTCATGCCGCGAGGCGGCGCGCCTCGGCTGCAAAGGCTACGATCTCATCGGGCCCGCGGACTGGCCCACCCTCAAGAAATATGGACTCGTTCCCGCCATGTACCCTCCGGGGCCCGGCGGCACGATTCCCGACGCCCTCAATCGCACCGAGAACCACGCCAAACTGGAAGTCTCCCTCCACGCCGCCATCGACGAGGCGAAGGCGAACGGAGTTCCGAACATCATCACATTTTCAGGCAACCGCAAGGGCATGGACGACCGTCTGGGCGCGGATAACTGCGTCACCTTCCTCAACAAAATCAAAACGCACGCCGAAGATAAGGGTGTCGTAATCTGCATGGAATACCTGAACAGCAAGGTCAACCATAAGGACTACATGTTCGATCACATTACGTGGGGCGTGGACGTGATCAAGCGCGTCAACTCGCCGAGCGTAAAGATCCTCTACGACATCTATCACGCGCAGATCATGGATGGCGACATCGTCCGCA
>JBDUBZ010000321.1:0-4789 GCA_040003745.1 Terriglobia bacterium | reverse complement strand
GGCAGAGTCCGGATACCGCGGCTCAGAACGAGTTTCACTCGTGTTTACAAGCTGCCGGGTGGCGACCGTAAGAGAAGCGACTCTGTTAGTGCTGGAAAAGCAAGTGACCGGGTTTGTCCGAATGCCGGACTTTGGGTGAATCCTGCCTGGCCGGTTCAGGAAATGAGCTTCGATAAAAATCGAGTAGTTCATTTTCATCGAACGCAATCGCCCGCGCGTACTGCCGAATATAGTTAGTGGTGTAGATCCCGCCGGGGAGCCGGGCAAAATCCCCGCATTCGATGGCAGCCAGTTGCGTGATACTCAGTTTGGTGGACGCAGAGATAGCGTCGAGCGTCACCCCTCTGCGCTCGCGCCATGTGCGGAGTCCAGGAATCTCAGGAGCCATGACCGACCAGACTTCCGAAAGTGTATCACTAAATACTGTTCTGCTAAACTCCTGACGGGATGAAAGTCGCATCGAGCGTTTGCGGAATCCATTTCCGTAACCCCGTCCTCACGGCTTCGGGTACTTTCGCGTACGGCGTGGAATTTGAAAAACTCGTCGATCTGAACGCTCTCGGCGGGATCGTGGTCAAGGGTCTTTCCCGTGAGCCAATTCACGGCAATCCGGCGCCCCGGCTCTGGGAGGCGACTGCCGGGATGATCAATTCCGTCGGTCTGCAGAATATGGGCGCGCGCGCTTTCGTCGACCAAAAATTGCCGGCGCTCCGGCGTTTCAAAACTCCCATTGTGGCCAACGTGTTTGGCTATACTGTCGAGGATTACCTTGAAGTGATCCGGATTTTGAACGATGCCGAGGGCCTGGCCGCCTACGAGTTGAACGTTTCCTGCCCGAATACGAAACATGGCGGTTTGGCTTTTGGGGTGGATGAATCCGCACTCGGCGATCTGGTTCATCAGGCGAAAACGGCCGCCCGGCGTCCGCTGATTGTAAAACTTTCCCCGAACGTAGCGGCCATTGAACCCTTCGCCCGCCTGTCGGAAGCGAGCGGCGCCGATGCCATTTCGCTCGTCAACACCTTTGTCTCGCTGGCCGTGGATATCCGCACCCGCAGGCCCCGCATCGGCGCCGGCTTTGGCGGTCTTTCGGGTCCGGCAATTAAGCCGATCGCGCTCCGGATGGTTTACCAGGCCGCCCAGGCCGTGAGGATACCGGTGATCGGTATCGGAGGCATCGCAACCGGTGAGGACGCGGCGGAATTTCTCCTGGCGGGAGCTTCTCTGGTACAGGTCGGGACGGCTACTTTTAAGGATCCCGCCGCGCCTGTGAAAATTGCTCGCGAGCTCGAAGCCCTGCTGCCTGAAATCGATGTGGGCGGCGTCGTTTTTTGAGGGGCGACGGTCCCACTTCACCCTGGGGCTGATTATTTTCGCAGATAAGCATCATCGCCCCGAATCCAGTCCTCCCGCGGCGGCGTAAACAAATCCATCGCGAGGGAATCCTCGAGCGTCTCCACACCGTGCGGCACACCGGAAGGGATGATCAGAACATCCCCGGCATGCAAAATAATCTCCTCCCCACCCAGCGTAAATCGCAGCGCGCCCGATTCGAGCGTCGTGATCTGCTCGCTGACATGATCGTGCGTGGGCACCACGGCGCCCTTGCCCAGACGCAGCCGCGCTACGGTCATCCGCTCGGTATGAATCACCCGGCGGCTCACCAGATTGTTCAGTTTTTCCTCTTCAATCGCGTCCCAGTTGTATCGGTCCATGTGAGGTCAGTATCCTATTGTTTTCCCAATGAAGGGCATCGTGTTGGCGGGCGGAACTGGCAGCAGGCTTTTTCCCCTCACAAAAATCACCAACAAACACCTGCTTCCGATCTTCGACAAGCCGATGATCTATTACCCGATCCAGACCCTGGTCGACGCGGGTATTCACGACATCATGGTCGTGACTGGGGGTAAAAACTCCGGTGATTTCCTGCGCCTGCTCGCCAATGGCAAGGAGTTCGGCTTGAAACACATCGCCTACACCTACCAGGAAGGTGAGGGGGGAATCGCGGAAGCCCTGGGCCTCTGCGAGCACTTCGCCGATGGGCAGCCCATCTGCGTCGTCCTCGGCGACAACATTATCGAGAAAAGCATTCGCGCCGCCGCCGATGCCTTTCGCGCGCAGGAACGCGGCGCGCGCATCCTGCTCAAAGAGGTCACCGATGCGGAGCGTTTCGGCGTCGCCGAATTCAAAGGCGATCGTATCGTGGGCATTGAAGAGAAGCCCGCGCATCCCAAATCGAACTACGCCGTGACCGGCATCTACATGTACGATGCCACGGTGTTCGACAAAATCAAGACGTGCAAACCTTCGCACCGCAACGAGCTCGAAATCACCGATGTCAATAACGCCTACATCCGCGAAAATACGATGACTTTTTCGTTCCTCGACGGATGGTGGACCGATGCCGGCACCTTCGACTCGCTGCTGCGCGCCGCCAATCTCGTCCACCAAAGCCGGCCCGAGACTGCCGAAGGCGACGAATGAGCCATAACCTGCCGCCGCTTCCTCAATGCGAAAAGGGCATTGGCGACGTGATTCTTTCCCCCACATCCCCGAAGCTGATTCCCGGCGTGCAGTGCGCACCGCTGGCGGTGTGGCCCGACGACCGCGGGTATTTTCTCGAAGTGCAGAGGATGGGCTTCGGACTCGCGGCGCAATTCCCCAAAGACACCACACAGATCTCCGCCGCCCTGAATTATCCCGGCATTATCAAGGCATTCCACATCCACCGGCACCAGACGGATTGCTGGACTCCCGCCGTCGGCATGTTCCAGATCGTGCTCGCCGATTTGCGGCCCGATTCGCCCAGCTATGGCGTCCGCAATACCATCTATGCGGGAACCCTGCGTCCCTGGCAGATCCTCATTCCGCCCGGTGTAGCCCATGGCTACAAGGTCGTTGGAACCTCGCCATCGGTCCTTATCTATGCGACGGACCGGTTCTACGATCCGGCCGACGAAGGGCGCATACCCTACAACAATGCAAGCCTGAATTACGATTGGGAATTGCAGCACAAATGATTCTCGCGCTGTCGCCGGTTTGAAAATAGCTCTCGATGCCACGCCGCTGATCCTCTCCTCCGGAGGCCTTCCGCGCTATGTGACAGAGCTCTCCCTCGCGCTTGCTACCGAATACCCTGAAGACAAATATCTTCTTCTTTCCGATCAACCCTTCGCGCTGCCTCCGGACAGGCCCCCCAATCTGATTCGCGGCCCCGGGCCCCAGAGCGACTACGACCGCCATTGGTGGCTCTGGGGTATACGTCAGGCGATGAACGAAGCGGGTGTTCAGGTTTTTCACGGCACCAATTTCGAGGTCCCCTATCTGGGCCGCACGCCGGCCATCCTGACCATCCACGATCTTTCTCCGTGGAGGAATGAAGCGTGGCACGATGCCGCCGGCCGCGTGCGCCGCCGCATGCCCTGGCTGGTCCGCCTGCGCCGCGCAGCTATGATTCTCACCGTGAGTGAAGCGGTGCGGCGGGAAGTGATCGCCCACTTCGGCATCCATGCCGATCAGGTGCGCGCCGTCCCTCTGGCGGCCTCTCCGCTGTTTCAACCCGTGCCCGAAAGCGCTCCCGCGGGCAGACCTTTTTTTCTTTTCGTCGGAACACTGGAGCCGCGCAAGAATGTCACCGCGCTGGTGGAAGCCTGGCAGGCGACCCGCGAACAGACTGGCGCCGATCTCGTACTCGCAGGGCGCAGCCGGTCGGATTTTGTTCCGATTCCCCCACGCGATGGTCTGATTATTCTGGGCGAGGTGCCCGATCTTGAATTGCCGCGCCTGTATTCCGATGCTCTTGCCTTCGTCTATCCAACTCTTTACGAAGGCTTCGGCTTACCGGTGCTTGAAGCCATGCAATGTGGATGCCCCGTAATCACTTCGAACGATCCTGCCGTGACCGAAGTGGCCGCGGGCGCCGTCCTGCACGCCGATACGGGCACGGAGCTTGCGGGTTCCATGCGTTCCATCGCGGCGAATCCGGAGCTGCGGGCCGGCCTTCGCAGAGCGGGGCTGGCGCGCGCCGCGGGATTTTCCTGGCGCGGAACCGCGCGGGAAACGCACGCCATCTATACCGAACTGGCCAGTGCCGCGAGCGCGCAGCCGGGCACACACAAGTGATCCGGTCGGTTCTGATGCTGGCGCCCGAAGCGCCGTATCCACTGCATGGCGGCGGCGCCTATCGCACCGCCTCTCTGCTCCACTATTTCGCGCGCTTCGCCGAGGTCGATCTTATCCTGATTTCGGAAAGCGGCCTGCCTGCGCTGCTGCCGCCCGGGCTGGTGCGTTCCCAGACCGTGATCCCCCTCCCGGCCCATAACAGGAGTAAGCCGGCGCGCTACCTGCGCAATGCCAGTCGCGTGCTTCGGGGCGTGCCTCCGCTGATCGACCGCATGCACGGTCTCGCAAACGCGCTCGAACGGGCCACCGAAAACCGAACCTGGGATCTCGGAATTGTGGAACACTTCTGGTGCGCGCCCTATATTGCGCAGATGCACGCCGTTTGCGGCCGCACCCTGCTCGATCTGCACAACATCGAATCGGTGCTGCATCACCGCAGCGCTCAGGTGGAGAGCGGCCTCATCGCCGCCGGCCACCGCCGCTTCGCGCGCCTTTACGAAAGACTGGAAGCGTCGCTGCTGCCACGCTACTCCACCGTGCTCGCCACTTCCCAGCCGGATGCCGATGAGATCGGGCGCATTGCTCCCACCGCCAGCGTCATGATCTTCGCAAATTCCATTCCGGAGATCCCGCCGCCTTCCGTTCCCGAACAACCCGTGGTGGTTTT
>JBDUBZ010000320.1:0-4789 GCA_040003745.1 Terriglobia bacterium | reverse complement strand
CGCGCCCGTTTTCATCGACGTCGATCAGCAGCGAACAGGCGTCGGGACAATCGAGAGCACAGACGGAGTGTCGTGTGGCGGCCATAACCGATTTTAACGGCTGCCGATGAATTGCGGGAATGCGCATTAATGCCCCGATTCTGCAGGGCAACGATCCGGCGGTGCGGCGGTGGAATGGCTGCAAACATGAACGCGAAGGGTTCACGACGCCATATTTCGCCCTGAAACTTACCCCTTCCGAGACGGGTGAAGGCGGCTCGCGCCGGATGATCGAATACAGGCTGGCTATATGACCGCCCCCCGGTTCGTGGGGAGTGCCCCGACGGTTCCAAGGGCAAGTGAGGCAGAAAGTTCGGGCGGTTCGCCGACGCGCGGCCGGAGAAAGACAATTGTATCGACAGGTTGATACAATTGTGATCGTGGCAAAGTCACCCGAACTCAGAATTCAAAAATGGGGCAACAGCCTTGCAGTTCGGATTCCCGCTTCGGTAGCAAGACGGGCAGGTTTCCAGGTGGGCCAGCCGGTTCAAATATCGATGCAGGACACTTCCGTCCTGGTCTCTCCGGCAGGGAGGCCGGTGCTGAATCTGCGGCAGAAACTCGCGTTGTTCAATCCTCAACTCCACAGCGGCGAGGCGATGGTTACCGAGCGTGCCGGGCTTGAGGTGTTCTGATGGCGCTAAAGCGCTGGGCGCCTGACCGACGGGACATGATCTGGATCAACTGCAACCCCCAGGCGGGCCGCGAGATGAAAGATTTTCACCCACTTCTGGTACTTTCGCCCAAGCTCTTCAACGAACGAACCGGCATCGTGATCGGGTTGCCGATGACCACAGCGGAGTTCAACCAGACCAACCCTTTCGCATTGAGAATCGACAGCCCCGGGAAAAAACCGAGCTACATCCTCGTCCACCAGCCGAAGTCTTTCGATTGGCGGACTCGGGACGCGAAGCCGCATCCGTTGAAGCAAGTGTCGGAGGACGCTTTTGGGCTCGCCTGTAAGGCGTTGAACCAGATAATCGAAATCGGCGCCTGACTTCACGAAACACAAAGGAGGGCACCTGGCTGCATAAAGAACCCTTTGTGAGACATCAACGCTTTGGTTCCGATATTGGCGGCCGGTCTGTCTTTTCATCTTTCCGGCGCGTGGAGCATGGGCCTGAACCGTTCCTGTGGGCGCTTGACGCCATGTATCCGTGCGTTATTTTCGCCAACCAGTATCTTCGATCCCCGCTCAGTCCGGCTCCCGCAATTCGCTGACCGACCCCCTGGCGAATATTCGCGCTCGAGGTAGCGGGCGACTTTGCCGCACAGGAAGCCGCGCGTGACCGGGTGATGGGGATTGCCGCGCAGCTTCGAGCCGCGGCCGTTTTCATCGACGTCGATCAGCAGCGAACAGGCGTCGGGACAATCGACAGCGCAGACGGAGTGTCGTGTGGCGGGCATAACCGATTTTAACGGCCGCCGGCACCGTCGATGAGCCCGATCCGGGTATTCCTTGGAATGGCCGCAACCTGAGCGAGAAAACGCGTAAGTTTCGCAAAGACCGAAGAAATAAATTCCTTCAATTTAAAGTGCACCATTCAAAATCCCCGGGAATTGAGGGGAGCTGACTGGTATTAATAGCACAACCCAAAACCGCTTCCGACTGCATCGCACGAATTCGTTATTGACTCGCCTCAGCAGCAAGGTTAAGCTCGCTCTGTTGTCTAAAAAATAAGTTAAGAAAACAAGTAAGGAGGGTGGATATGGCGCAGGAAAAGGGTGCATCGGGCAAGTTAACGGACGAGCAACTAATTCAAGTCATCAGCAAATTACTGAGCGCTCGCGGAGGGTCTCAGGGCGGCGCAACGACAAGCGCCGGTGGAACGGCGGAAATCAGCGTCGGAGACATTCTGGGCGAGATCGTCCTGCATGTGGCTGGGGCCGGAATAGATATCATCGCGGAGATCGTCACGGAGGGAATCCCGGATGTCGGAGACCTGGGTGACATTGTCGGGGAACTGATCCTCGATATCGGCAAAGAGGTGATCATCCACATCATCGTCGACGGCATCCTGGACGTGTTGCTACGTCCGGTGGATCCCAGGGTCATCGAAGGCGGGGATCTGGCGGGAGTCATTCAGGAGCGGATCGCTCACGCGAGGGTTGCTCTTGAGATGGCGAAAACCAACACGCCGGCTCCGAGCAGCCGCGAACTGGCCATTCTGCGCAACGTGCTGTTGAAGTCGAGCGCCGCCAAGAGGGCCAAGTCGAGCCTGTCGTCAAAAAAATAGCGCCAGAGAAGTAACCTCAAAGACGTGACAACGGGGGAAATCGTCGCGGCAGCTATCTTCGGGATCTGGTTCAGCCTGACCGTCATGGTCCAGCTTCCCTGGTCCTGGTGTAAGCTGCCGCGTAAATTCGAGCCTTCGGGGCACCTGTTTCCGGGGTGGCATTTTTTTTCTCCGAAGCCCATCATCGCGGATATCGAGGTGATGTACCGGTGGGTTCCGGGCCCCGATCCGGACGCCGCCCCGACCGAGTGGGTTGACCTTGTGCCGAACTGCGGGCGGCCTGCGAGGCATGTGCTGATCCATGCCCATCGCAGGACCCGCAAGACCATTTTCCATTGCGCGCATCAGTTGATTCTCGCGCTCCAGGCATTTCCGGAACGGCGGCGCGATCTCTGTCTCACAGTGCCTTACCTGCTGCTGCTCGACCGTGTCAGTTCGCTGTGTCCGGGCGCGGCCTGCGTGCAATTCCGCATTGACATTCTCCGTCACGGGGGACATCCGGCTGTGACTGTCTTTACTTCGCTGTCGCACGCGGTCGATAGCGAGGTTGAATCCGGCGAACTGGAATTAGAGGCCGTGTCATGATTACGGCCGCTGAAGCGACGGCTCTCACCGCGAGGCTTTGCTGCGTGGCGCGGGCGATCTGTTTACTCGAATGGGCGCTGAATCGCAGGGAAATGCGGCCGGGCGGAGTGTTGAACTGGTCGATCGCCGGTCTGGTGGATTTTTCGGCCCACGGCCTGGTAAAGTCGAGGCTCGAAGCACTGACGGCGCGGCTGTCGCACAGGGCGTTTCTCGCCTTGCTTGTGCTCGACGGGCTGGTGACAACGGCGCTGTTCATCTTTCCGGCAAACCCCATTCTGCTTGGCGCAGCCGCTTCTCTGCTGTTGATCCAGATGAAGCGGCATTATCTGTGTTATGACGGCGCGGATGAGGCTGTGTTCTTCTGTCTGATGGCGCTGACCGTTGGAAAGATTACCGGTGCGGACCGGCTGACGGCCTGGTTCATTGCGGCGGAGGCATGCCTTGCGTATCTGGTGGCGGGGATTTATAAAGCCGCGTCTCCTTTCTGGAAAGGTGGCCAGGCGCTTCTTCTGATTACGCGCACGCGGCTTTTCGGACGGGAAGATGTTGCGAAGATCCTGCGGCGGCACGTCCGCATCACGGCCGCGTCCGAATTCGCGATTGTGTTTTGGGAATCGGTTTTCCCGATCGCGCTGTTTGTGCCGCCGGAGGTTTTGATCCCCATATTGGCGGTTGGTCTCTTTTTCCATCTCTCCTGCGCGTGGATTATGGGTCTGAACACGTTCCTGTGGGCGTTTGGCGCCATGTATCCGTGCGTTATTTTCGCCAACCAGGAACTTCGATCCGCGCTCAGTCCCGCGACCCGGGACTATTTATCCATTGGATTGCTGCTGACGATCGGCGGTGCTGTCGCGTTGCTGACCGCGCTGGTGCCCCGCCTTCGGCCGCTGAAGAACGACTACCTCGGTCAGGTGGGAGAACTCGCCCCAACAGCCCCCGCGACTCGCTGACCGACCTCCTGGCCACTACACTGGACTCGGGGATTGGCACGCATGTTCGTTGAGGTCGAAATTCCGGCGGAGGCGGCACTGTGCCGCGAAATGCTGGAAGGGATTCCGGACCGGCCAGCCGTTTTTCTACTCTGGGCCCGTGAGGGAAAGCCGTATCTGGCGCGTACGAACGTGCTGCGCCGGCGCTTGCGCAAACTGCTGAATCCGCCTGGAGCCGTGGTTCGGGTGGAGTATCGTCCGACGGGCTCGCGTCTCGAAGCGCAGTTCGCCCTGTGGGAGCGGGCGCGGGAATGTCTGGGGCCGGAGTATGCGCGGCAGATTCGTCTGCGCTTTCCTTTTTACGTAAAGCTCGGGCTGAGTAACCGTTTTCCGCGCACTCGCGTGACGGCTCAGTTGGGCCGCGCGGGGGCTGGATGCGTGGGGCCTTTTCGGAATCGCTCGACGGCGGCGTTGTTCGAATCCGAATTTCTCGACCTGTTTCAATTGCGACGGTGCCAGGACGACCTTGCGCCTTCGCCCGATCACCCCGGCTGTATGTACGGAGAAATGGGCCGCTGCCTCCGCCCCTGCCAGCAGGTGGTGGGAGATGCGGAATACCAGAGTGAAGTGAAGCGGGTGGCGGCGTTTCTCGAAACCGGCGGGTTGTCTCTGACGGAAACCACCAGCGCGGCGCGCGAGCGCCTCAGCGCCGAAATGGATTTTGAAGGAGCCGCTATGATGCACCAGCGGCTTCAGCGCATCACCGAAGTGGTTGGCCTGCGCGACGAAATGGCGCGCGATGTAAATCATCTGCACGCCATTACGATCACGCCTTCGGCGCAGCCCGAAGCCGTGGACCTGGGCTTCATGCGCCATGGTTACTGGCAGGGGATGACCCCGCTCGAATTTGGTCTTATGGCAACTCCTCTCGATGCCCGGCTGCGAGCGGCGGCGGCGTCCGCAGGGGAGCGCTCCGCGGCGCCGCGAGAACGAATGGAG
>JBDUBZ010000040.1:0-16273 GCA_040003745.1 Terriglobia bacterium | reverse complement strand
GGCATTCTCTTACGGCCTTCCAGCTGAACTTCCAGCAATTCGAGCGCGGCGCCGTCTCCCGCGATCGCGAAAATGCCAGCTTCGTCGATCAGCGATCCTGGAACCAGATTTGAGTTCCCCGGCGCCAGGCGGGAACGCCACAAATGTATCGACTGTCCCCGAAACAGCGTATGCGCACCGGGCCACGGCTGGAATCCCCGAATCAGATTATGTATCTGTCGAGCGGAATTGTGCCAGTTAATTTGCCCATCTTCTTTCTTCAGGATGGGCGCGAGGGTGGCAAGCGTACTATTCTGCGGCTCCGGCCGCGCGGTCCCGCTTTCCAGATCGCCCAGTGTTTTCACCAAAAGGCTGGCGCCGGCTTCCGCCAGACGCACGGAGAGCTCAGGGGAAGTTTCATCGGGACCGATCGCCGTTTCCCACTGGGCCAGCATGTCTCCGGTGTCAAGACCCGCATCGATGCGCATCGTCGTGACCCCTGTACGCGCATATCCCCGCGCAATCGACCACTGGATCGGGGCGGCTCCGCGCAATTCGGGAAGGAGCGAGGCATGCAGATTGATGATCCCGAACCGCGGAATATCGATGATGCTTTGGGGAATGATCTGCCCATAGCCGACCACCACCATGGCGTCCGGCGCGAGCGCCCGCAGATGTTCCACTGCTTCCGGCCTTCTGATTCGTTCCGGCTGATATACCGCCAGACCATGGCGCAATGCCGTCAGCTTCACGGGCGAGGCCTGCAGTTCCTGTTTGCGGCCTTTGGGGCGATCGGGCTGGGTCACCACTACGGCAACCGAGTGGCCAGCGGCGATCAGGCTTTCGAGCGTAGAAACGGCGAATTCGGGCGTGCCAAGAAAAACGACGTTCAATTCGCTAATCCCATTCGCCGGCCTTCTGCAGCTTTTTGATTTTTCGTTTCATCACGTCGCGCTTGAGCGTGCTCAGATGGCTTAGAAACAGGATGCCGTTCAGATGATCGATCTCATGCAGCATCGCTCGCGCCAGCAGAGCTTCGCCGGAAATTTCGAACTCTTCCCCCTGTACGTTCCGTGCTTTCACGGTAGCTTTATTTGCCCGCGTAACGGGAGCGCGGAAGCCCGGGATGCTCAGACAGCCTTCTTCACCCGTCTGCCGGCCTTCCTTCGCGATCACCTCCGGATTGATCAAAACGACGGGCTCCGGTTCTGTGCCCTCTTCACGGCCCGTAATATCGATGACAAGTACGCGCTCGGACACACCCACCTGAGGCGCCGCGAGGCCCACCCCATGCGCCGCGTACATGGTTTCGAACATGTCGTCGACCAACTTCTGCAATGCCGGCGTACCGAAGTTTTCAACTGGCGCCGCCACCTTTTCAAGGATCGGATCGTTCAGATATTTCACAACCTTGTACGTCATCAGAATTCGCGGACCTGCCGGAGGTAGCCCTCGAAATTTCGCTTCGTTTCGTTCAGCGAGTCGCCACCGAATTTCTCCAGCATCGCTTGCACGAGCACGATGGCAACCATTGCTTCGCCAATCACCCCCGCGGCCGGCACAACGCAGACATCCGAACGCTCATACGCGGCCTTAGCGGGCTCCCGTGTCTCCAGATCGACGGATTCCAGGGGACGGCGCAGGGTAGATATTGGCTTCAGGAAGCCGCGGACGCGCAACTCCTCGCCGTTTGTCATGCCGCCTTCCAGGCCGCCAGCGCGATTGGCGCCGCGGAAAAATCTCCGGTCGCCGCGATCATAGTGAATCGTGTCCTGCACCTTCGAGCCGAAACTTTGCGCCCCCTCTTCAGCGAACCCGACTTCCACACCTTTCACCGCCTGTATGGAAACAACTGCCTGGGCGATTCGCCCGTCGAGCCGTGAATCCCACGTAATATGCGATCCCAGGCCCGGAGGCAACCCGCGGACCACCACTTCAAAGATGCCGCCAACGGTGTCGCCGGTTCGATAAGCTTCATCGACAACCGCCTTCATCTCGCGTTCTGTCTCCGGATCGACGCAGCCCAGCAGAACTTCGGTCTTTTTGCTGAGCTCTACCAGTTCTTCCCATGTCACGGCCCGCTCGAGCCGTTTTGGGCCCACCGCGACGACGTGGCTCAGGATCTCAATGTCGAAATGCGCCAGAAATTGCCGTGCCATCGCGCCAATCGCAACCCTTGCCGCGGTTTCGCGTGCGCTGGCGCGTTCGAGAATGTAGCGGGCGTCGGGAAAATCATACTTGAGCGCCCCCGCAAGGTCGGCATGCCCGGGCCTCGGGCGCGAGACGGCCTTGTGCAGATCGGCATCGCCAGCCTCGACCGGCAGCGATTCGGTCCAGTTCTTCCAGTCCGCATTGGCGATAATCATCGCGACGGGCGAACCAATCGTCCGGCCGTGGCGCACGCCGGAAACAATGGACACCGTATCGGTCTCGATCTTCATGCGGCCGCCGCGGCCGAAACCCTGCTGTCTGCGCCAAAGCTGATGATTGATGGCGTCGATAGCGATTGGTATGCCGGCTGGAAGGCCTGTCAGGGTCGCGACGAGACATTCCCCATGGGATTCTCCCGCCGTTTCAAAGCGAAACATGTAAATGAACTTCTATGTTGACAGAAAGGCAGCCTCTCGCGCTACTGCCGGGGGATTAGTACAGCAGCCCGGAGGGTTGGTGCAGCAAGCGGTACTTCCTCAGTAGTTCGTAAAGGACCACTCCCGCCGCAGTCGCAACATTCAGCGAATGCTTGATTCCCAGCATGGGAATGCGCACGTGCGTGTCTGCCAGCGCAGCCACTGCGGGCGAAAGCCCGTCGGTTTCATGGCCGAAAATTACACAGACCGGGAACCGAGGCTGCCAGTCGAACAGATCTACGGCGTGCATGCTCGTCTCGATCGCGGCAATTTCGTGCCCGCCCTGCCGCAGCGCCGCGAGGGCGGTCGCAGCGTCCGATATGCGCTCCCAGGCGACCGTTTCCTCCGCGCCCAATGCCGTTTTCGAAATCATCCGGTCGGGCGGCGATCCGGTAAAGCCCGCCAGATACAGCTTTTGAATTCCCGCCGCATCCGCCGTTCGGAAGAACGCTCCTACGTTGTATAGGCTGCGCACGTTCTCGAGCAGCACGGACACCGGGAGGGCGCCGAGGCCCTCGTACGGCGCTGCGGCGGCGGTTGCCAGGAACGGAACGCGGCAGTCCCCGGCGGCCACTTCTCCGGCACCCACGTCCCCGGCACCCAGCGCCTCCGTTTGTGACAATAATTGTTGCGTATGCGCGTTTTCGAGGCGGGGCTTTACTCCGCGATTGCCGCGATTGCGATCGGGTGGCTGATCGTCGGCAGACTTTTTGACCGTTTTCAGAGCCGCAACCCCTCCACGTGGCGTGATCGCTCCTGGCGGCTGCGCGTGGGAGGAATCCTCGTAAACGACGTGTTTTTCGGATTTGCGTTCTCGGGGTTCTTCTTCCTGGTGGGTGGTATTGGGCGCTTCAATATCGACAACTGGATCGGCAACGGACTCGCCTTTGGAGTGGGCTGCTGGGCCGCCGTCGCCTGTCCCATGTGCCTCTCGATCCTGGTTTTTATGCGCGTCCACAAAGGGGTCGTGATCGGCATGCTGCTCGATTGGCTCGCTTCCAGTATCGCCGCTGGGTTGATTTGCGGGTATTTGCTTGGCCGCTGACCCGCGCCCAGGGTATGTTAATCTGTGACTTCCATCCCTTAAGGAGTCCTTCTACTATATGTTTCGTTCCCTTGCGATTCGCGCGGGCTTGTTTTGTCTTGTGATCGCACCTCTTGCCTCACTCGCCTCCGCGCAGCTGAAAGTCGCTGTCATTAATACGCAAAAGGCGATGGCAGATTCAGAAGAGCTCAAGAAGGCGTCCACCGCCACGGAGGCGAAGTACAAGCCCCGGCAGGACGAACTCACCAAGCTGCAAGCCGATCTGCAATCCATCGAACAGCAGTTGAACAGCGGCAAACTGAATCAGCAGTCGGTGGCCGAAATGCAGGCTCAGGGCACACGCAAACAGCGCGACATGCAGCGGCTTCAGGACGACCTTCAGCAGGATTTCGAGCGTGATCGGCAGGATATCCTGGGCAAGGCTTCGCAAAAGATGCAGGCCGTTATCACCAAGCTCGCCGAAGAGAAGGGCGTTGACATCATCGTCGATGCCTCGCAGACTCTCTACTTCAAGCCCGCGCTCGATCTCACGGTCGACGCGGTCACCGCTTACAATAAAGCCTATCCGGCAAAATAGCCGCGGGACTGCTTATGGCGGGCTACCTCGATAAATACGGCGCGGGCGTTGACCGCCGCAACAGGATCATCGGCCGGATAGTTTCGACAGTCCTTATCGTTATCGTGGTGTCCTCGCTCGGCTGGTATTTCTTTAAGAACCACCATCAGGAAGCTGTCGTCAAAACGTTTCTCAGCGCCGTACGCCAGGGCGACCTTCGTGGCGCCTATCGGATCTGGGGCTGCACCTCTCAGACACCCTGTTCGGCCTACGAATTCGATAAATTTTCAGCGGACTGGGGCCCTGGGCCCGACCAGCCCGACCCAGCTCTCCTCGGTCTCACCGACAGCGAATCGTGCAGTCAGGCGGTTCTGCTGACGGTTCAGGTGAACAAAGCCAGAACGGAAAAACTGTGGGTTGCCAAGGGCGATGACACGATCAGTTTTGCGCCCTATCCGATCTGTCCACATAAAAATCCCTTCGCGATCATGCTGCATCGCACGCTGGGCCGGTTGAGAAAACCACTCCTGAAATAGACTATTAGATGACAAATGAGCACGCCCACCATTCCCACTCCAGCCGCAGGACTTGAAGGCGTCGTTGCAGGCGAGTCAGAGATTTGCTACATCGATGGATACGCTGGCGTTCTCAGCTACCGCGGCTACAACATCCACACCCTCGCCGAGCACGCCACGTTTGAAGAGGTCATCTGGCTGCTTTGGAAAGGGACACTCCCAAAATCCGCCGATCTCGCTCTTCTAAAGGGGGAGCTCGCCGCCAATGCGGCCATTCCGCCCGAGGTGGAAAAATTTCTGAAGGCCAGCGCGAAGGCCACCCCCATGGATGTTCTTCGCACGGCTGTTTCCATGCTGAGCCTGTACGATCCGCAGGCCAGGGACATGAGCCCCGCCGCGAACCAACTCAAAGCTATCAAGCTGATGGCGCAGACCTCCACAATCGTGAGCACGCTGGGCCGTTTCCGCGCGGGGCAACCGGTGGTGCCGCCCGACAACTCACTCAGCTTTGCGGGCAATTTTCTCTATTGCCTGACCGGGAAAAAGCCGGATGCGGTCATGGAGCATACTTTCGACGTGGCTCTGGTATTACACGCCGACCATGAGCTGAATGCTTCCACGTTCGCGGCCCGGGTAACCGCAGCCACGCTCTCGGATATTTATTCATCCGTCACCTCGGCAATCGGTGCGCTCAAAGGACCCCTGCACGGCGGGGCCAATGAAGATGTAATCCGCATGCTGCTCGAAGTTGGGACGTCAGATAAGGCCGTAGAGCGCGTGCACGAGATGTTCGCAAAAAAGGCCAAGATTCCTGGCTTCGGCCACCGTGTTTATCGCGTGGTCGATCCGCGCGCCACCCACCTGCGCGTGATGTCGGAGGCGCTTGGAAAGAGCACCGGTCATGAAGACCTCTACCTCATGTCGAGCCGGGTGGAAGAAACTGTCAAAGCGGAGAAGAAGCTGAATCCCAACGTGGATTTTTATTCGGCTTCGACGTATTACTCGCTCGGTATTCCCATCGACCTGTTCACGCCAATCTTCGCGGTAAGCCGCATGTCTGGCTGGACCGCTCATATCCTGGAGCAGTATCACAATAATCGGCTGATCCGCCCTCGGGCTGAATATAAAGGGAACCCGGACGGTATGCCCTGGATCCCGCTGGCACAGAGGGACGCGCACTAACGCGCGGCTCAGCCCAATGGATGAACGCGCTTATTACACCGAAACGCAGGCAACCAAGCCGGCAACTCTCAACTGCCCTTCCTGCCGAACCCAGGAAACGTACGATCTGAAATATATTGTCCGTACCAAAAAAGATCGGCTCCCTGGAGGAGCCGATGAGCGTGACCGCGCCAAATTTGCCAAATCGCAAAGCTACATGCTTCTTATGGACACGCAGGCGATGTGCAAAAACCCGCGCTGCCGCAAAAGGTTCGACATTTCAGGCGTCAAAACAATCGCATTCTTGTAATTCGAAGCAGGCTTCAGCCCACCCCTATTTTCCGATTTTTTTCTCGTGATGATCGTAAACAGCGCCAGCCCCGCCACCGGCTAATGCACCAATCGCGGCGCCCGTCCCACCGCCGGCAATACCGCCAACCAGAGCACCACCCGCAGCGCCAAGTCCCACCCGTTTGACCGTCTTGCGTACCGGGTGGGCTTCCCCGCGGCGATAGTAGGTGGTCCGGACGTGCCTGCGATGATGAGGATGCTGATGGTAGACGACAGCCTGCGCGGGTACGGCCGCTGGCACGAGACTCCCGAGCATAAGAGCCGTAACGCCAAATGATTTCAACATCTTATAATTCCTCCCGGGCTTGGCCCTCGGTTTGTATACTGCACCTGCATGGCCATCGGACCAAGCATCTCCTCATTGGAAAGGATGAGCCGGCGGACGGAAATGAAGTGGGACGGAGGGGAACTCCTTTCAGCAAAAGAAGTTGTGCGACCGGAACTCTTTTGGGAAGATCCACGCAGGCGAACTTCTCGAGGCAGTTGAGGCTGGCTTGCGGTTCTCTTTCTAATCCAACGGGCTTCTTCTTCTGAAACGGAATGGGATTCGCGGGCGGCACAAGCCTCCGGGTCTCAAAACCGATCCCCGCCCTCCACTTCGCGTACAAACGGTGTAAAAGTCTTGTAAATTCCCTCGCCCTCGAAGGGTGGCGGGCGTTTTGCTCTCACTCCGCGCGCTAAAATCGCGGTGCCGATGCAAACCATTCTGGTAATTGACGACGACGATAATCTGCGCGATACCATCGGCGTTCTCTTTGAGCGGGAAGGCTTCCGAACCATACTCGCCGCCGATGGGAAAACAGGCCTCGATCAGACCATCATGGCCAAGCCCGATCTTGTCGTCACCGATCTCCGCTTACCCGATATCAGTGGCGTGGAGGTCTGCAAACGGCTGCGTACGTCCGGAATTCAGACTCCCATCATCGTGTTGAGCGCGGCCGGGGAAGAAATCGATAAGGTCCTGCTGCTCGAGATCGGCGCCGACGACTATATAGTGAAGCCTTTCGGCACCCGCGAACTTCTGGCGCGTGTGCGCGCGGTGTTGCGCCGCTCGCCTTCGGAACCCCACAAGATCCTTTCTTTCGCCGACGTGGAAGTGAATCTGGAACGCCGCGTGGTCTCGCGCAAGGGCATTGACGTCAAGTTCACGCCTGCCGAATACAACCTGCTGACGTTCTTTCTGCAGAACCCGGACCGGCCGTTGTCGCGCGACATGATCCTGAACTCGGTGTGGGGCTATGAATCCTTCCCGAACACCCGCACGGTGGATGCCCACGTGGTTCGCCTGCGGCAGAAACTCGAGAGCGATCCGAATACTCCGCGCCACTTTCTGACGCTTCATAAGGTTGGCTACCGTTTTCTTCCCTGACATCATGTCCCGCCTGGTCCTTATCGTCGAAGACAGCGAAACGTGCGCGGAGACGCTGCAGATCGCACTTGAATCGCTGCCGGGTATGCAGACGCTGCTGATCCGCTGCCCGGCAGACGCCCTCGCGGCTATGCGGGAGAGCACGAACGAAATCGTCGCTGTCGTGACCGACCTGCACCTCCCCCGGTCCGATGGCTTCGATCTGATCAGGCAACTGCGGGCCGAGCCGCGCTATGCGACGCTGCCGATAGTATTGATCAGTGGCGACAGCGATCCCCGTCTGCCGGCGGAGGCGCTGGTGCGGGGGGCGGACGCTTTTTTTTCCAAGCCCTATTCCCCTTCCGCGGTTCGTCGCAAACTGGAGCAACTTTTATGCTGACGCGGCTCGTTTATCTTTCTATTGCTTTCGCCCTTCTAAGCCACGCGCAAACATCCCCTGAACTCACTAAGGCGCTAGAGAGGCTCGATAAACTTGAGAAGCAGAATCAGGACTTGACGGCGGAAATCCAGCAGCTTCGGGCCGAGCTTCAAGGTTCCGCCGCTTCGCCACCGGCCGCCCCGCTTACTGAACGAATGGATGTGCAGGAAGCGCGCACCGCCGAACTGGCACAGTCGAAGATGGATACCTCGCAGCGTATGCCGATCACTCTCACCGGCATGCTGCTGTTCAACGCTTTTCACAACGGGAAAAGCGGGGGCGGGCTGCAGGAACCCATCACCGCGCGGCTCGCGCCCGGCGCCGCGCTGTCCGGAGCCACTTTCCGGCAGACGGTTCTTGGCCTGAAGTTCAATGGCCCCGACCTTCCTGGCGGCGGCAAGGCTTCCGGCTCTTTTTATATGGATTTCTGGGCGGGTACTTCTTCGCCGGAGAACAATCTGCTGCACATCCGTCTGGCGACGGTCGATTTTGCATGGAAGAACACCACCATCACCGTCGGCCAGGATAAACCGATCATGTCTCCCCGGGAGCCCACGACTCTCGCACAGGTCGGTATTGCGCCGCTGACCGGCGCCGGTAACTTGTGGAACTGGGAGCCGCAGGCCCGCATCGAGCAGCGTATCCACTTCGGCGAATCGGCCGGAGTCCGCGTGCAAGCGGGCGTTTACCAATCCGAGGAGGTATATCCAGGCGCCGCGCCCACTGCCTTTGCCGCCAGCCTCGAACGCGCCCGGCCCGCTTACCAGGGGCGACTGCTCTTCTACAAGAGCGGAAATGGGCGGCGCTTTGAGATCGCGCCGGGTTTCAGTTTCAGCCAGTCTCACGTCGCGGGCACCTCGGCCGCATCCCAGGTGCAGACGCTCGACTGGCTCGTCCAGCCTCACAGGTTCATTGAGATCACAGGAGCCGCGTTTCATGGCCGCAATGCGGCTGGGCTGGGCAGCCTGCGGCAGCCCTTCACGGTGCTTCCCTCCGGCGCCGTTCTGCCCATACGCGTCAATGGGGGATGGGGGCAGATCGCGCTATTTCCCGGCGCCCGTCTTTCCGCGCATATTTTTGGAGGCCTTGAGGCGGATCGCGGGCCAGCCATGCCCGCCAACTACGTTTCAACCAATGTGAGCTATGCGGGCAATCTCATCTACAAGCTCGCGCCCAACGTCCTGGCCGCGCTCGAGCTTTCACAGTTAAGGACCACGTATACATCTTTGGGCACCCGGCTGAACAATCACTATGACCTGGCGATTGCCTACCTTTTTTAGGCGGTGGCTTTGCGTGTTTAGCGTGGCGCTGTCTCTGCGCGCCGCCACCGTGTCAGGCGTAGTGGAGCTGCGCAATTCCCGGCTCGAAGCCGTAACGAAGCGGAAGGACTATTCCGGCGTGGTGATCTCGCTTCAGCCTGTTGGCCAGCCTTCCCCGCCTCCGCCGGCGAAACACGCCGTTATGTTGCAAAAGGGCAAGATGTTTTCGCCCCACATTCTTCCCATTCTTGCCGGCACCGTGGTCGATTTCCCCAATGCCGACCCTATCTTTCACAACGCTTTCTCGCGCTACAACGGGCAGATTTTCGATGTGGGTCTCTACCCTCCGGGCACATCCCGATCCGTTCGCTTTGCGCGTCCCGGCGTGGTGCGCGTTTTCTGCAACATTCACCCTTCAATGAGTTCCGTGATTCTGGTTCTCACCACTCCCTGGTTTACGACCACGTCCGCCCGCGGCGCCTTTGAGTTCGACGTTCCCGACGGTGTTTACGATCTTGCCGTTTTCCACGAGCGCGCCACCGAGCAGACGCTGCAGTTGCTTACCCGGAGGGTAATTGTGGCCGGTCAGCCGGTGCGCCTCGAGCCGATCCAGGTCTCCGAAGCCGGTGCTTTGATCGCGCCCCACAAGAATAAATACGGCGGCGATTACGGAACGGCTCCGGACGATCAGACGCTCTATCCTGGAGTGAGAAATTGAACGTCGCGGAATTGAACGCCGAGAACTTGAAGGCCGGCAATTGAATGCGACGCACCGCCGCGAAGCCTTCTCTCCTTTGGAAAATCACCATCTCCACTTCCCTGGCGATTACGCTCCTGCTCGCCGTCGCAGGCTACTTCGTTGATAATCAGACTCGCGCCGCCCTTTCCCGCAATCTCGAATCGGAACTTCAGGGGAGCTTCCGCGCCTATGCCTCGTTGTGGCAGGCGCGCGCCGATCTGCTGGGAAAAGTAAGTCTGGTCCTCAGCAACATGCAGGATGTCCGGGCCGCGTTCCAGACCAGTGACCGCGCGACCATTCAGGACACTGCTTCCGAGATCTGGTCGAAGATATCGCAATCCGATGCCGTCTTTCTTGTAACCGATCCGCGCGGTGAGGTGATCGCCTCTCTCGGGGGTCCGCGGGCGCCATCGGGAGCCCTGGGGGTGGTGCGCGACGCCCTGCCGCACTTCCCCGGGCAGTCCGCCGGGTTCGCGCTTGAGAACCGCGAATTATTCGAGTTCGTCGTGACACCTGTCTACGTGCAGACGCAGGCGGGCCCTGGACTGCTCGACGTGCTGGTCGCCGGGTTCCCCGTCGATCGCGACGTGGCGCGCGATCTGAAGGAGCGCACAGGCGGAAGCGATTTTGTTTTCCTCGATAGCGGACGTCCTGTTGCAAGCACCCTGTCGTCTTCCGATACCACCCGGATCGCCCGGGAGTATCGCCGCGGTTCCGCGGTTCAGCGCATGGAATTGCCAGGCCACGAGTTCGCCGTCCTCGGCAGCACGTTGCACGATATCGCCGGTGAGCCTGCGGGAGATCTGCTCATCGTGCATAATTTCGATGCCGTCAGCCGCGACCTCAGGAGCTTGCGGACGAAGTTTGTCCTGATCTGGGCTGCCGCCATTCTCGCGGGTCTGGCAGTCAGTACGTTTCTCGCGCGGCGGATTCTGCGACCCATCCGCCAGCTGGATGAAGCCGCGCTTTTAATCGCAGAGCAGAAGTACGAAACGCGCGTTCCCGAAGGCGCTCCGGACGAACTGGGCCGTCTTGCCCGCACGTTTAACGCGATGTGCCGTTCCATTCAGGATGCGCGACAGGGATTGATCCGGCAGGAGCGTATATCCACCATCGGTCGCCTTTCGAGTTCCATCGTGCACGACCTGCGCAACCCCCTCGCATCGATTTACGGTGGGGCGGAAATGATGATGGATGGCGATCTCAGCCCCGAACAGCTGCACCGCCTGGCAGGAAATATTTACCGGTCGTCGCGAGTAATAAAAGACATGCTGCAGGAACTGGTGGATGTCTCCCGAGGACGAATTCAGGCTCCCGAAACGTGCCGCCTCAGCGAAGTTGTGGGGGCCGCAGTGGAAACCCAGGCCGCAGCAGCCGGCCAGCAGCGAATCGATATTCGAACGTCCATTGACCCGCTGATCGAGCTGCTTGTCGAGCCGGGACGCATGGAGCGAGTTTTCCTTAATCTGATCGGCAACGCCATGGAAGCGATGCCGGATGGCGGCGCCATCGAGATCGCCGCTGAGCGATTCAACGGAAATGTCGTGATTCGCGTGGACGATACGGGACCAGGGATTCCGCCAGGTGTGCGTGCTCATCTTTTCGAGCCCTTTGTGACGTCCGGCAAGAATGGAATCGGCCTGGGCCTGGCTTTGTCCCGCCAAACCGTTCTCGATCATGGCGGTGATCTCTGGATTGAAGAGCAATCGGCGCCGGGAGCCCATTTCCGGCTGCGACTTCCGTGCTGAGAACGTGACAATACCCGGACGAGATGCTACGCGGTCTCGTCCGGGCAGGCGGTCGGCATTACTGCTGCGAAGGCTGATTGCCTGGCCGCGCTGCGGAGTCCGGCACAGGCGTAGCCGTCATGGCCAGGGCGCCCTGATCCGCACTGAATAGCGTAACTTCGACACGGCGATTTTTCGCGCTGGCGGCTTTGGTACGGCCTTCTTCCACAGGCTTCATCTTTCCAAGACCGACCATGTGTATACGGTAGATAGGGATATTGTGCTCCGCCACCAGGTATTCCACAACCGCATCGGCGCGGCGGCGGCTGAGAGCGGCGTTGTATTCCACACTCCCGATGCGATCTGTAAATCCTTCGACGGCTACGAAGTAGCGCTTGTACTGGTTCTGGTTTGCGACCATCTGATCCAGCTGCTGCCTGGCGTCCGCGTTTAGCTTGTCGCTGTTGAACTTGAAATTCAGGGTCGACGCGGCGACTTGTTTATAGTCGTCGAGATTCGCCACCGTAGTCCTCAATTCGGCCACATCGCGGTTCGCCTGGTCCGCTTTGCCGGAAGCCTGGTCGGCGCGCGCTATAGCGTCGCCAGCCCTGCTGTCGGCAGACATCGCCCGCTCTTTCGTTGCGCTCAGCTCGGTCTCGTCTTTCTCAAGGGATTGACGGGTTTGATCGAGTGTTTGACGGGTTTGATCGAGCGTTTGATTCGTTTGATCGAGTTTCTGTCCTTGCTGGGTTGACTGCTGCGCCACGGTGTCGAGCTTGCCGCTCACCGGGTCGACCGTCTTCCGGACGAATTTCTTTGTTGCGCAACCCGATCCCAGCACTGCGCCTGCGAGGATCACGGTTACGGGCAAAAACTGCTTCATGGCTGGTATAGCCCTCCGCACGGATCAACGGCAATTTCCGTTCCAATGAAAACCCGTGATTCCGAAGAGGTTATGCCGAATCCCCTGTTTACGGGATACCGGTCCCAGGATATACTGAGTGCGTAGCCGAATTGCTTCGTGGCTGCCTGGGCTGAATCAAAACAATTCAACGGGGCTGCGCGGTTCGAACTGCGGTAGCCCCTTATTTTTGGTCCGGACACCGGGGAAGTGCGAAGCAAGTCGGCATTTAATTTTTTAAGAGGTTTGAATGAGAGAGAAGGGTACAGTGAAGTGGTTCAATGCGGCCAAGGGGTTCGGCTTCATCCAGCGTGAATCGGGCGAGGATGTGTTTGTTCATTTCTCGGCTATAGAATCCAGTGGATATCGTTCGCTCGATGAGGGAGCGCACGTCGAGTTTGAAGTTACCAAAGGGCCGAAAGGGCTCCAGGCGTCCAACGTTACGATGGCGAGCTGATCGAGCCGGCTGTCGCTGCAGGGCAGATCAATCGGGTCTGCCCCGCCTTCACTGTAAAAATAGAACGAGGTGCAATGAGTAAGGAAGACAGCATAGAAGTAACCGGCACGATTCTGGAAAAATTTCCCAGTGGGCTGTTCAGCGTTCAACTGGAACATGAGCGGGTTGTTCTCGCGCATCTTGCCGGCCGCCTGCGCCGCAATCGTATTCGCGTGCTTGCCGGCGACAAAGTTACCCTGGAATTATCTCCCTACGATCTGACGAAGGGCCGTATTACTTTCCGCCATCGTTAGCCGCGGTTTTCTCCTTCGCATTCTCTCCGATTTCAAAATTGGATTTCAGACAATGATCAGAGCCCTGTTTGTCTTCGGTACACGGCCCGAGGCGATCAAGCTGTGCCCTGTCATTCTGCATCTCCAGTCGCGTCCCCTTGAGTTTGAGGTCACAGTGGCGGTAACGGCGCAGCACCGCGAGATGCTCGACGGCGCGCTCGCGACCTTTGGAGTGAAGGCAGATTTCGACCTGAATGCCATGACGCCGGGGCAGACTCTTGCAATCCTCACCTCGCGCATCGTCGCCGGGCTCGATCCCGTGATGAAGCAGGCGCGTCCCGACATGGTCTTCGTGCAGGGCGATACCACGACAACCCTGTGTGGCGCGCTGACCGCGTTCTATGCCCGCATACCGGTAGGGCACATCGAAGCTGGGCTGCGCACCGGGGACATGGCTCATCCGTTCCCGGAAGAGATGAACAGGGTTGTCACCGGCCGGCTTGCTTCACTCCATTTCGCGGCAACGGAAGAATCGCGCCGCAACCTGCTTCATCAGGGTGTACCCGATTCCGCCATTGCGGTAACCGGGAATTCCGGTATCGACGCCGTGCTTTATGTGCGTGATCGCCTGGATTCAGGAGTACTCCCCCGGATCGACTGGCCGTTTCCTGCCCCCGGACGCCGTCTGATTGTGGTGACGGCTCATCGGCGCGAGAGCTTTGGAGTGGGAATTGAGAATATCTGCCGGGCTCTGCGCGCTCTCGCCAGCCGTGGCGATGTCGAAATCGTTTATCCGGTCCACCGTAACCCGAACGTGCTGGGGCCTGCGCAGGAATACTTAGCCGGCGTTCCCGGAATCCATCTGATCGAACCGCTCGGATATGTTCCTTTTGTCGACCTCATGCTGCGGTCATCCTTGTTGCTGACCGATTCGGGCGGTGTGCAGGAGGAAGGACCCTCGCTGGGAAAACCGGTGATCGTCATGCGGGAAAAAACGGAGCGGCAGGAAGCAGTCGCGGCCGGTACGGCGCGCCTTGCCGGTACGTCGGAAGCGGGGATTATCTCTGCCGTTTCCGAACTGCTGGACAATCCGTCCGTTGCCGAGTCTATGTCTCGCGTGCATAATCCCTTCGGCGACGGACGCGCCAGCGAAAAGATCGCCGACGCGGTCGGGTCGTTCCTCGCGACACGGTCACAGAGTTAATAAAAAGTCCATTATTTCCGCTAAGCCATTAATTGCAGGCCGGATGCCGGATGTGTAGATACCACTTCCGACAAAAAATCGGGGCAATATTTAAATTCATTCGTATAATCGGGGGCAGATATGACGGATCGCCCTAAGACAACCAGTGGTGGAAGAACCCGAAAACCCGCGGCCGAGCCAGCGGAGGATCTCACTTCCATACTCAGTAACAAGGTGGTGGGACAGCCGAATGTAATCAGCGTGATCGTGCCATACGTTGAAATGTTCCAGGCGGGTCTTTCTCCGGAAAACCGTCCGGTTGGGGTGTTTCTCCTGCTTGGCCCCACTGGCACTGGGAAAACCCGCACCGTGGAGGCGCTCGCCGAAGCGCTTCACGGAAGCTCCCGGAATCTGATGAAGATCGATTGCGGCGAATTCCAGATGGAACATGAAGTGGCCAAGTTGATCGGAGCGCCTCCGGGCTATCTGGGGCACCGGGAAACACAGCCCATGCTTTCGCAACAAAAGCTGACCGCCGTGACAAGCGATCGCAGCGCTCTCTCGCTGGTGCTGTTCGACGAGATTGAGAAGGCCGCTCCTTCGCTGACGCGCCTGCTGCTGGGCGTGCTCGATCGCGGGGTACTTCGCCTTGGCGACAATTCAGTGGTCAATTTCGAAAAGAGTATGGTATTCCTGACCAGCAATCTGGGCGCGCGGGAGATGATGCGCGAGATGAATCCGGATTTTGGCTTCCAGGCGGCCGGTGGCGCTTCGAACACTACGGAGGTTTCCGGCAAGCTCCAGAGCATTGCCCTGGTAGCCGTGCGAAAGAAGTTCTCGCCGGAATTTATCAACCGCATCGACCATGTCATTACCTATCGGCCGCTCGACGCGGAATCTTTTGCCGCTATTACCGATCATGAAGTCGACAGCCTGCAGAACCACGTGAATACGAGGCTGGCCAATCGCTGTTTCGGGATCGAAGTCCCATTTGAAACCAGGCAGTGGCTGATCGAGAGAGGGACCAGCGTGGAATATGGGGCACGCGAACTCAAGCGGACCATCCACAAACATCTGACACAGCCCCTCGCGACTCTCGTAGCCAAAAATCAGATCGAGGCGGGCTCGCGCGTCCGGGTTGAGGTGGCTTCCGATAAGCAGAGCCTGGCGCTGCGGGTTACTAACGCCGGTGAAGCTCCCGCGCCCTCGCATCCCACGGTCTTGCTGGTGGACGATAACCGCGATCTGTTGCAGTTTCTGGAACGGCTGATGGCCGAATCGGGATGGGAGTTGCTGACGGCGGAAAGTGCCCTTGAGGCGAGGAGGATCGTCGCCCGGCGCAGACCGAACGCGGCTCTTCTCGATTACATGCTCCCTGATGGCAATGGAGTGGAGCTGGCGCAGCAGTTGAAACAGGGCATGCCGAATCTGCAGGTCATTATGATGACGGGATCGGTGCTGGCGCCGGAAGAAGAGGCAATCTGCGAAGAGTTCGATTTCCCGGTTCTGCGTAAACCGTTTCTGGCGACGGATGTGATGAATCAGATTCGCAGCCGGCTGTCAGGAAAGGCTGGCGGAGTCCGTTGATTCCAGGTCGGTTACGAGCGACCAAATGCGCGGAAAGTTGACCTTCCGGTCACGCCAGGGTAGGATGGTTGAGCGGGGTGGAGCAGTCTGGTAGCTCGTTGGGCTCATAACCCAAAGGTCGAAGGTT
>JBDUBZ010000319.1:0-4810 GCA_040003745.1 Terriglobia bacterium | reverse complement strand
GTTATGGACGCCACTTTCTCCAAACGCATCTTCGTCGCAGCGTCGCACTCGCGGAGCCAAATAGCTCCACAACGAAATGTCTCCGCCTTCTGGTTAACTGCGGGTGGCCCGAAGGGGCCCGGAATGGCCACATTCCGCGAGAAGACCTTCTCTCTAGTAGCGCGGGCGTCGGAGCCTCAGTCGCGCCGGGCAAAGCACGGTGTACCTCAGGCGGTCACCTTCTCAGTTTCTCCGGGGATGCCCGCACTTCTGGTTAACTGCCGTTCGCTTGCCGTCGACCGAAACACACGCGAAACGTCCGCCGTAGATGAGCCTGAGAGTTTTGAACCACCACGGAGTTGCTGGACAGAGGCACCTGCTGCTTGTATTCACCGGTGTAAGTCCGCCGTATCGCGCGAGCTAAAATTCATTCCGGCTATTGAATCGTGACCGCGTATTTCATCAGCTCCACCTGAAGCGGCCAGTAGGATGACTGCGTCACGTTAACGGACCCACTATCATCAGCGATAGTCCCGTTTTCACGTCCCCACAACGATACACGGACGCCCTTAAATCATCTGACACCCTGGAAGGTGATAAGTTGTACACGGACGTATATCTTCCGGCGGTGCAGAATTTGAACGCTCACTTCCGGTTAGGGAAAACGCAGCTGTCTCGACACTGCTGAAGATCATGTGACGATCCTCATTCGCCAGCCTCAGTCTGTAAACGAGCCGCTCGGCGACCCCAAAAAACGGGCGATAACGCGCCGATTTCGCTTGGCCGTCTCGGGCTCTCGATATGGATTCGAACTTATATTGACGGCTCACATTTCCGGCTCTTGACCCAAACCTCGGCATACCGCCCCAGATCATAGAAGATGCGCGCCAACGCTTTTCAAAAGATGGCCCCGTTTCTCCCACACGTGCGCATTACAGAGTGAAACCTGCCAGGCGGCAAGCCTGGCGATTACAAACATAAGGAGAACCTCAAAATGAACCCATCCAGCCAGATTTTCAGAAAACTCGCCCTACAAAGCATTTCCTTGCCGGCGGCGTTGGTCTGCCTGACACTCGCAAGCGGACACCTTTTCGCAGCGCCCGGCGGCCCCACAGCGCCTGTCCCAGCGGCCTCCCAACAGGATTTCCTGAATGACGCCATTCCGCCTCCGCCCGATAACAAGAAAACTACCGCTAACTGTAACCAGCAGTCGGCCGCGTTCACCACGAAATACGGCAGGCTCGGCCTATACATCACGAATCCGAACACGGCCATCAAAACCATCCCGGTCAACTTCAATATCATGCAGAAGAAGGATGGTTCTGGAAATTTTCAAAATACGCCCGGCGATATCGCGGGCTTTAAGCAGGTAATCGATTGGGTCAATGCGTACTACACCGTCAACACCGCTCCAACCGATTTGATTCCAGGAGCAGCCTTCCTGCCCGACGCGCGCGTCCGCTTTGAAGTGTCGGCAGTGTATTTTTACCAGAACGATACCTTACAGAGCTCCGATAATCCGGCAGCATTGCTGAGCGCCGTCAAAGCAGCTGACCCGGCGCGCCTCAACCAGTTAAATATCTTTTTCACGGAAACGCCGCAAAGTCAAAATGGAGCCGCGGGTTTTGCGTCGCTTCCCAGTCCCACCGATTTTAACTTCGACAGCTTTATCGTGATGCTGAGGGGTTATTCCAAAGTGGGCAGTGCCGTCTATCCCAATAATTATGGGCTTGTAGCCACAACTGTCCACGAGCTGGGCCACACCCTGGACTTGTTGCACACGTTTGGCAGCGACTGGCAGACCGAGACCGGGAATCAAAGCGATCCGGACTATCTGGACGACGTATTTGGCTCCGGACTTTCCGCCGTGTGGCCGCGCCAGGGAGGCTGGAACTGTGACCCGACCGATCCAGGGAACACCTGCACAAATAACCTGATGGGTGGAACTTCCGGGCAGCTTCCCAAGGGCGGTTATATAGCCCCAGGTTACCTTTCTCCCAAACAGATGGGTAAGGTACAGCGTTCGTTATCCGTTAAATCGGTCCGAAGGTACGTCAAACCATGCCCTCACTCGCCCGCGCCGCTCGTCGTATCCGCCAACGAAACCTGGGACTTCGATATCAAACTCTATAGCGACATCCTGGTCCAGCCGGGCGCTGCGTTGACGCTGGCGTGCAAAGTGAGTTTGCCGGGTGCGGCGACGATTTCTCCGGTTAGCAATCTGATTTTTGCCGGCGGCACGACGGCTAACGATAACCGGTGCACCCAGTGCATGCTCCCACCGCCGGATTCAGTCGAATGGTGGCCGCTTGACGAGAACCAGGGCGCAAGTGCGGCTAATCTGATTGCGACGGCGCCTACCGCCATCGCGGGCCCCAACTCAGCCGCACCCGCCCACTCCAAAGGGACCGTGAACAACGCGCTGACTTTCGACGGCCAAAGCGATTACTCTTGGGCGCCTGCTTCTTCCGGATTGAATGTGATTGGCGATTGCAGCAGCACCTCGCAGCAGCTCACGATCGATGTGTGGGTCAGAACTACGAATCAATCCGGCGTACGCGTGATTCTCGACAACCGCTCCGCACAGTTGGTCGGCTATCATCTGTTTCTCTACAACGGCCGGCTGGGTTTCCAGATGGCTGACGGATCGCAGCCCACGAATTTTGTCGGACCGGCGCCTAGCCCGCAATATCGCAACATCGCCGACGGCAACTGGCACCTGGTGGCCGTGACTGTTTCGCGATGCCAGTGGGATGGAGGAAAATTGTTTGTGGACGGCGAGCAAGTGTTCACTTTTTCGCCCCTCTCGGTCCCAAACAGTCTTTTCAACACCTCCAACCTGCAGATCGGCCGTACTAATCCCTCACTGGGCAGTGGGGGTTACTTTCAGGGAGATCTCGACGAATTGCAAATTTTCAGACGAGCTTTGACGCCCCGCGAAATACAGAATATCTTCGAAGCTTGGCGGTTCGGCAACTGCAAGCCTGATTTTGACCCCCGCACCTTCTAACCAGTTCTGGCGCGTCCCTTCAGGGGCACAGTAGATAGGCCGGTTACGACACGCCAACGGAGCGTGGCCGGCCCAGAACTGCCCTAGACTAGAGTTGCTTGAGCTCGGCCTTATTGCGGTTGAGCGGTAAGCATCACATGAACCCCTCTGGCGGGTGAGGCCGGGAAGGCCCGATAGTGAGATGGATGAGAGCTATCGAGGCGGTGTCGAAGACAGAGAAGAAGTGGGCGGAACTGATTCGCCAACAGAGTCAGAGCAAGCTTTCGGTGAGTGCCTTTTGCCGTGAGCAGGGTTTCAGCGATCAGGCTTTTTATAACTGGCGGAAACGACTGTCCGGTAATGAACCGGTGCGGTTCGCGCTTGTGGAAGCCAGTGCGCCGATCACGAAAGACGCCCTGCGGATCGAACTGATTCTCGGGCGATAATGTCTTCAGTGCCGGTCGACCGCAAACAACTACCCAAAAGCGCGGAAGTTCTGCAACAGATGGTGCTCGATCTGATTGCGAAGCTGGATGCATCGGAAGCGCGCCGGATCAAAACGGAGAACCTGCTTCGGCAGCTGCTCGCCGCGAGAAGCGGACGCCGCAGCGAGCAGATTACCGACGAACAACTGGCGCTGTTCGAAGCCGACCTGAAGGCTCAGGGCGTGGACATCGAAGCGCTCTCGACGGGCGACGATGCAGGCAGCGGTCCCAACGACAAAGAACCTCCGGCTGCGCCCGGCAGCACAGAATCGAACCCGCGCGGGCGTCGTGCCTTGCCGGCGCATCTGAAGCGCGAGCGCATCGTGCACGATCTGGCTGACGCGGAAAAGCATTGCACCGTCTTTGCGCAGGATCTGCGGGAGTTCGGCGAAGAGACCAGCGAGCGTTATGAATATATTCCCGCTCAGCTGATCGTCATCGAGGATGTCTGCAAAAAGTACTCGTGCGCCTGCACGGTGAAGACGGCAGCAAGCCTTCGCAGCCGATTGAGAAGAGCACGGCGGGCGCAAGCCTGCTGACGCAGGTGATCGTGGCGAAGTTCGCGGATCATTTGCCGTTGCATCGTCAGGCGAAGATCTTCAGCCGCTTCGGAGTGGAGCTGAGCGACCAGACGATGTGCGGGTGGATGCGGCAATGCGCCGACATGCTCAATCCTCTCTATAAGAAGCTGAAGGATTATGTCCTGGCTTCGAAGGTGGTCGGAACCGACGACACGCCGGTGAAGGTGCTGGACCGGAAACTGACGCAGACCCGCAAAGGAAGAATCTGGCCGTACGTGGGAGATCGGGATCATCCGGCGATTATTTACGACTACACGCCTACCCGTGAACGCGCCGGTCCGGAGAAGTTTCTCGAATGCTTCCGGGGACATCTGCAGGCCGACGCCTATGTTGTGTACGACAGCTTCTTTACCGACCCTGCGCGCGGGATGGTTGAGGTCGGCTGCTGGGCGCACGCGCGCCGCCATTTTCATAACGCGCTGGAGAAGAACCAGGCCCGCATGGGCGGAGTGCTGGCCATGATCGCGCATCTGTATGAAGTGGAGAAGGCGGCGCGCCGCAACGGACTGCGCGGCGAAGCGCTGCGTCTGGCGCGGGAACGAGATGCACGACCGATGCTCGACAAGCTGCATGAGTATCTGCTGACAATCCGCGAGCAGGTGCTGCCGAAAAGCGAAGCGGGGCAGGCGATTGCTTACACGCTGAAGAACTGGGCGGCGCTGACTCGCTACTGCGGCAATGGCGATCTTTCAATCGACAACAACGGCACGGAAAGGTCGTTGCGGAGCTTTGCGGTGGGGCGGAACAACTGGACCTTCTTCGGCAGCGACAACGGC
>JBDUBZ010000318.1:0-4831 GCA_040003745.1 Terriglobia bacterium | reverse complement strand
TGGCCCATATCGTGCGATATAAATAGGAGGTCGCTATTTCTCCTATTCAACATGTCAAATCTTCTGTTACTCACTGCACTACTGGCTGTCTGGCCATTCGGCTCCGGCAAGGATTTCCGCATGAGCCCAGGATCACTCGTTCCGGCAGCAACCGGAACTGTGAAGGTTACGAACGACAAAAACAATGGCAACATGCAGTTTGTTCTGAAGGTGGAGCACCTCGCGAAGCCTTCTGCCCTGACACCCCCGGCCACAACTTACGTTGTCTGGGTGCGCGCGCGAGGCGGCGAAGCCCTCAAGCAAGGTGCGCTTGGGGTGGATAAGGACCTCAAGGGAGAACTCCGATCGGTTACCGTTTCAAAGGACTTCGAACTGTTCGTCACAGCCGAGCAGAGCGAAAATGCGACGGTGCCGAGTGGTCCGGAAGTTCTGCACACTCATATAAACGTTACTTAGGCTCAGAGGCTTTCTAACGCGTCGTTGCGAGCATTGAATCCGGCGCCATTTGGCGAGGTTATATCCCGCCGTAGCCAGATACAAGTGGATGTTCCGGCCGGGGCCTGCATGGCGCCGGAACACGTAAGCCTTGTTTGAATTCTGACCCCTGTTGAAGCCTTTCCCCACCTGCTATGATCGTTACCGTCCCATGGATCAGGCCAGCCGGATCATTGCCACGTGGAGTGGGGCGTCCGACGTAATCAGCCCCGAACGTATCGCCCTCGGCGCCTGGAAAAAGGCAGTCGGAAAACGAATTGCCGAATGCACGCGCGCCGTCAAACTGGTCCGCGACCGGCTTGTGATCGAGGTAGAGGATGAAGTCTGGCGCAAACAGCTCTGGAGCTTGCGGTTTCAGATCCTGAAGAACCTCGAAAAAGCTATTGGACCGGAAATCGTAGCCGACGTGGAATTTCGCGTCATGCCCCGCCGGATCGATCCGCAGCGTGAAACCCAGCCCGCGCTCAGACCCGCCGACGATGCCGCGGCCATCGAAGACCCGGGATTGCGGCGCATTTACCGCAACGCCCGGCGCCGCGAAACCGCCTGAAGGAAACTGACCTTTGAACCTGACCGAAAAAGACGTTCGCCACGTCGCCGATCTTGCCAACCTGCACCTCACCGACGAGGAAGCTGGCCGCATGCTGCACGACCTCGCCGGTATTCTGAAATTAATGGATCACCTTGCTGGAATCGACACCGAAGGCATCGAGCCCATGTCCCAGGTCCTCTTTGAGACCAGTGAAACCGCCACGCTCCGCCCCGATGTGGAGCGTCCCCCGCTCGGAACCCAGCTGGCCACCGCTAATGCGCCCGTCACGAGCGGCGGTTATTTCAAAGTTCCCAAAGTGATCGAGCGATGAAGCAACACACTGTTTCATCCCTTCGCGAAGGTCTGCTGCGGAAAGAATTCAGCGCCCTCGAAATAACTCGCGCGGCTCTCGGCTACGCGGAAGCCGAAAACCCCAAAACCAACGCCTACCTGCGACTCTGTCCCGAAGGTGCGCTCGCCGCGGCCGAAGAAATAGACCGGCAGATCGCCGCGAATGAACCGCTGGGGGCACTGGCGGGCGTTCCCGTCGCCGTTAAAGACGTCATCGTGACGAAGGGCGTTCGCACCACCTGCGGCTCGAAGATCCTCGAGAACTACGTTCCCCCTTACAGCGCCACCGCTGTCGAGCGCATAGAAGCGGCCGGCGGCATTATCCTCGGTAAGACGAATTGCGATGAATTCGCGATGGGCTCATCGAATGAAAACAGCGCCTGGGGGCCGGTCCGGAATCCTGTAGCTCTCGACAGAGTGCCCGGCGGATCGAGTGGAGGCTCGGCGGCGGTGGTCGCCCAGGGAACCGCAGTGGTTTCGCTCGGCTCGGATACCGGCGGTTCCGTGCGCCAGCCCGCTTCCTTCTGCGGTGTCGTCGGCGTGACGCCCACTTACGGGCGTGTCTCGCGCTACGGTCTGGTGGCGTTCGCCAGCTCGCTTGATCACATCGGCCCCTTTGCGCGCAATGTTCAGGACGCGGCCACGGTGCTCGAAACCATCGCGGGCCGCGACCCCCTTGACTCCACCTCTTCCGGCGTCCCGGTGCCAGGCTACACGGCGGCGCTCACGGGCGATGTACGGGGGCTGAAGATCGGCGTCCCCATTGAATACATGAAACAGGCGACGGGAGAAACCGCACAGCTCATTTATCGCGCCATCGATAACCTGCGCGCCCTCGGCTGCGAGATCCGGGAAATCAGCATGCCGGCGACGGATTACGCCGTCGCGTCGTATTACGTCATCGCCACCGCGGAGGCGAGTTCCAACCTCGCGCGCTTCGATGGCGTGCGCTACACCTCGCGCTCCGCCAATTCCGGCACGCTCAGCGCCATGTACAGGAACACGCGCGGCGAGGGCTTCGGGACTGAAGTGAAGCGGCGCATCATGCTCGGTACCTACGTTCTCAGTCACGGCTATTACGACGCGTATTATCTGAAGGCGCAAAAGGTCCGCGCCCTGATCGCCCGCGATTTCACCCATGCATTTCAATCGGTCGACGCCATCGTCGCGCCCGTCTCGCCCTTTCCCGCTTTCCGCCTCGGCGAGAAGGTCGACGACCCCGTGCAGATGTACCTTTCCGACATTTACACCATCACCGGCAGCCTTGCCGGAGTACCCTGTATGAGCGTACCGTGCGGTACAACCAGCGAAGGCCTGCCTGTGGGACTGCAGATTATTTGTAATCATTTCGACGAGGCCGGGATGTTCCGCCTCGCCGACGCGTTCGAAAAGACTGTAGCATCAAATTGAGGAGAAATAATGGCATTTACACTTCCGCCGCTGCCGTATGCAGCCGACGCACTGGAACCGTTCATCGACAAAGCGACGATGGAGATCCACCACGACAAGCACCACAACGCCTACGTGACGAATTTGAATAAGGCACTCGAATCGGCCCCGCAACTCGCCGGCAAGTCGATCGAGGAGTTGCTCGCCAACAACTGCGCCATCGTGCCGGAGTCAATTCGCACGGCCGTGCGAAACAATGGAGGCGGGCACGCCAATCATTCCATGTTCTGGACGATTCTGAAGAAAGACTCCGGGGAACCCTCCGGCGCGCTGGCGGACGACATTAAATCCGCCTTCGGCGGTCTCGATCAGTTCAAAGAGAAATTCAATGCTGCGGCCACGACACGTTTTGGCTCCGGCTGGGCCTGGCTGATCAAGAGCGGCGGTAAGCTCGAAATCACCTCAACCGCCAATCAGGACAGCCCCATCATGGAAGGCAAAGGCATCGTGATGGGCCTCGATGTCTGGGAGCACGCCTATTATCTGAAGTATCAAAACCGGCGGCCGGAATACATCGCCGCCTGGTGGAGCGTGGTGAACTGGCAGGAAGTCGGAAAGCGTTATCAGGCCGCGTAATTAAACGGAAGGCCCGTCGGGGATACTGACGGGCCTTCCGTTTTCGACCATCCTGCTTTAACCGATTTTGGTCATCAGCTCGAGAATATCCTTCTCCTGATTTTTGCTTGGCTTGGCGGCGAGAGCGGCCTGGCATTCCTTCTTTGCATTGTCGCGGTCGCCCTTCTGGTAAAGCGCCATTGCGTAATGAAACCGGAAAGTCGGATTCGTTGGCGCCTGCACCACCAGGCCTTTGTAAGTGTCGATGGCGTTGTCGGTCAGATTCTTCTTGATATAAATCCAGCCGAGTGTATCGGTGATTTCGCTATAATTCGGCAGCTTCTGTTTCGCCCGCGAAGCATAGGTCAAAGCCTCGTTGAGATCGCCATTCGTTTCCGATATCAGATACGCCAGATTGTTCAGTGCCATGGCATTGTTGGGGTCGAGCTTGATGGCCGTTTCGTAATACTTCCTGGCCACGTCCTTCTTGCCAAGCGAGTCGTACAGGACGCCGAGACTGGTTACCGTGCCCGCATTTTCCGGCGCGCCCTGCCGCGATTTCTCGAAGGCCTCGATGCTGTGCTGCACGTCGCCTTTAAAGTGATAGGCCTGCGCCATGCGAGTCCAGACGTCCGATTGCTGGCGGGGGTCCTTAACACGCGCCAGCACCTTCTGAAAGTTGCCGATCGCGCTGTCGAAATCGCCGGTCGCTACCTGTGCGTTGCCGAGCTCCAGAGTTAGATCGGTGCGCTCCGGAAACCTTTCCGACTCACCGCGAATCAGATCGACCGCCTTGTCCGGGTGACCGTCCAGCAGGTATGCCCGCGACTCACCGAGCAAGCCGCGGATGTTGCTGGGCGCGGCTGCGTAAGCGCGCTGAAACAGGTCGATCGCATCCTTATACTTCTTCTCGCTCAGATCGAGGATGCCCAGTTGAAGCAGCGTCTCCTCCTGCTTTGGGTTCTTCTCGAGAACCGGCGTCAATAACCCCCGGGCCTCATCGTTCTTCCCCTCGCGCTGCAGTGCGACCGCTTTCATGATCATGCCCTGCACACTGCCGGGATTGATCTTCAGGATCTGGTCGGCATCGTGTATAGCGCCCTGGTTATCGCCGCGCAGCAGAGCTACCTGTGTGAGCGCCAGCCTTGCAGGTGTGTACTCCGGATTGAGGTTTATCGCCTTCTCGAACTCCTGACGCGCCTGATCGTATTCGCCCCGCGCGAAATGCGCGCGGCCCAGATTGAAGCGCGCCACAAAATTCCCGGGCTTCGCTGTCACGACGGCCTGCAATTCCGTCTCTGCCTGATTGATCTCGCCTTTGTCGAGTGCGAACGTGGCCCTCAGCCCGCGGGCTTCCGGATCCTTCGGGTCGGCCTTCAGAATCTCGTTGTTCTTGGCATAAGCCAGATCGAGCCTGTTGGCGCGGACATAATCCTCGATTTCATGCTT
>JBDUBZ010000317.1:0-4839 GCA_040003745.1 Terriglobia bacterium | reverse complement strand
GGTTCTTGAAGCCGGAATACATCCACCTGCTCTATTCCGATCCTATCGGCAGCAAATTTCTAACCTATGCGATCGTTTCCGAGATCGTCGGAATCCTGGTCATTCGTAAGCTGGCCAACGTTCCAGCCGGAAGCGAGCAGATAACCTTCGAGCGGTCCGCTGAGCGCCCAGGCACTTTCCACAAAGCGAATGCGCTTCGCCCCGGCCTCGCCCATCAGGTGCGCCGTGGCCTGGATGACAGTGGGGTGCGTGTAGTGCGTGGTGCCCAGCGGACGGTCTTCGAAACGCAGCCCAGGGCTTCCTGTCAGGTTGAGCTTTACGGTGACGGTTTTGCCTCCGACCACCTTGCGAAGCCCGCCCAGCTGATCGAACATCGTCTTCAGGCTGGCCAGAACTTCGGCCTCATTGTAGGTCGTGCAGCGGGAGACCGCGACCGGTTTGGCCGGGGGCGCAACGGCTGCGCGAGCCAGGCCCGATGGAGCGAGCGCGGCGCCGGTAATCGCGAGGATTTCACGTCTCGTCATTTCGATCATTATTCTACCTGCAGAAATTCCTTCTTAATGGTGATTCCCAGGCCCGGTCCATCGGGCACTTTGAAGTAGCCGTTTTTATCCAGCACCGGTGGATTTTCGAACATGGCGAACGGATATTCGTAGTTTCCGATCGGTGCGTCGTTGAAGATCTCGAGATAAGGCGCGTTCGGCCACGAAGCGACCAGATGCAGGTCGCAGATCGTGCCGAGCCGGCTGTCGCCCACATGCGGGATGCAGAGCTTGTTCATGGATTCCGCCAGCACCGCGATTTTGCGCAGATGCAGCGGGCCTTCAAGCATCACCTCGGGCTGCACGATATCGAAGCAGCCGCGTTCGAGCAGCGAACGGAACTCGTGAATGCCGCGATTGCCTTCTCCGCCCGCGAGCTGCATCTCGATCAGGCGATTCAGCTCCGCGAGCCCATCGAAATCATAGCGGGGCAGCGGCTCTTCGAGCCAGTAGACATTCATCCGCTGATATTCCTTTGCGGTCTGCAGGGCGCGCGTGAAATCCCACGGCACACCTTTTTGCGAGCCGTAGCCGAGGGTGGCTTTGTTGGCGTCGCACATGATTACGAAATCGTTGCCGACGGCCTTGCGCGCAAGTTCCACCAGACGCAGATCCTCTTTCATAGTGGGGAACGAACTGCGGAATTTGATGGCCTGCCAGCCGAGCGACTTCATCTTCACGGCCTGCTCGGCGCGCTCTTCGGGAGTGGAGAGGCGAAGCATGCTGGCATAAGCGGGCACCATATCGCGGCCACCACCCCAGAGCTTGTAAAGAGGTTGTCCGGTGACCTTACCGATGAGATCCCACAGTGCGATTTCCACGCCCGCGGTGCCTCGCCCCGAGCCCTGCATGCTGTAGAGGCGCGCTGCGTGCAGATCCACATCGAAAGGGTCTGTGCCGACAAGAAGATTCTTCACGGCAGGCAACTGCGCCGGGTCCAGATTGCCGGGACCAATCCCGGTCACGCCCTGATCGGTGCGAATTTCCGTGATCGCTCCGCCGCCAATCCGGATCGGGCGGGGATTGCCCAGCCAGTCGGGATATGCGCCGAGATCCTTCCCTGCTTTGAGCGGAACCAGGCGAACGTCGGTAATTTTGATGCGTGCTCCGCGCAAAACCGGGACGGCGGCGAGCGGCAGGACCTTGAGAAAGGTGCGGCGGGATGTCATATAGACACCCTGCATATTACACCCGTCCCGGCAGGAGAAGGGTCGTAAGGTACCGTATCTTCATGCAAACACGACAACTGGGAAACAGTGACTTAAAGATCACGCCGATTGGCATTGGCGCGTGGGCCATGGGCGGCGGGGGATGGGCGTTCGCCTGGGGACCGCAGGACGACGACGAATCGATCGGCGCTATCCACGCGGCGCTCGACAAAGGCATCAACTGGATCGATACGGCCGCCGTATATGGCCTGGGGCATTCCGAAGAAGTGGTCGCGAAGGCATTGCAGGGGCGGTCGAAGCGGCCTTATGTCTTCACCAAGTGCGAGCGGCGCTGGGATGATAACAGGCAGATCTACAAGAGTCTGAAACGCGCTTCGATTTTCCTCGAATGCGAACAGAGCCTGACCCGCCTGAAGGTTGATGTGATCGATCTCTTCCAGATCCACTGGCCCGAGCCCGATGAGGATGTGGAAGAAGGCTGGGCCGCCATGGCCGAGTTGAAGCAGCAGGGCAAGGTGCGCTGGATCGGGGTCTCGAACTTCAATGCGCAGCAACTGGCCCGCGCGCAGGCGATTGCGCCCATCACTTCGCTGCAGCCGCCCTATTCCATGATTTCTCCGGAGATTGAAGCTGAGATCCTGCCGTTTTGCGCGAAGAACAATACCGGCGTGATTGTATATTCGCCAATGAAATCGGGCATGCTGACTGGCGCGATGTCTCGCGAGCGCATCGCGAACATGCCGGCCGACGATTTTCGCAAACGGACGCCCAACTTCCAGGAGCCTCTGCTCACGCGCAATCTGAACCTGGTGGAAGTGCTGCGCGAGATCGGCAAGGCGCATGGCAGAACGCCAGGCGAGGTCGCGATTGCGTGGACCTTGCGTCGGCCGGAGGTGACTGCCGCAATTGTGGGGATGCGGTCTCCCGCACAGGTCGATGGGGTGATTGGCGCAGCGGATTTCCGGCTGGCGCCAGACGAGATTGCCCGCATTGAGCAGGCGCTTACGGCGGCGTAGAGACAATCACAAAGGGCTGCGACCAGGCGCTCCCGGCAGTGCGCAGCCGCAGCTCATGTTCCCCGGGCTCGAGGCTCTTCATGCGTGCGTTGATCTGCCACATGCCGGGCTCGGGGCGTTCTACCGACAGCAGCGGCCAGGCGCGTCCATCGACGGTCAGCTGCACTTTCGAAAGGTCGAGAGCGGCGCCTTCGGAGTGTGTGAACCGGCAGGCGAGCGACTCGTTTCGATAACCGCGGAAGGTGGTGCTCCGGTCCATCGTGTTTTCGACGCGGATACATACGGGCGCGGCGCCATCATTGCCTGCAGCCACGAAGGGCGTTGCTCCATATCGCCGCTCGGCGCCGGCGGGAAGCATACGCACCCGTACGGGATCGCTGAAGCCGCCATCCCGCGTGCCTACGCGGACGTCGTGATCTCCAGGGGCAATCCCGGGCGGCATTTTGACGTTGACCTGCCAGTAGCCCGCTTCGTGGCGAAAGAGTATCAGTGGAGGCACGCCGTACTCGTCTACTTCGACCAGGACATCCTGCTTCGCGAGCTGCCCATCGTGGAGAAACGCCAGGCAGACATACTCGTCTTTGCGAGGCTGAAAGACGCTGTCGTTGTGACGATTATTGACAGCCGAACACAGGAATGGCGGTGCTGTTGTGGCTGCAACGGGTTCCCAGCGGCGGTGGGCGATCAGGCCTCCGCGGCGTGAATCCACATACTGGAGATCCACGCGCGGAAAGCCCGCTGAACGCACCATCGCCATGAGGCATTGAGTGGTGGGGCCGCACCAGTTGTCGATCTGTCCCCCAAGCTCGTCGGTCTCGTAGAACTCGAGATAGCAGCGCTCGGGATCGGGCGCGTCGTCGATGACGAACGACTCGATGAACGCCACTCCGCGCGTCACGGCGCAGACATTTTCGAGGGCATATAGAGGATGCCGGAGGTGATAAAGAACTCCGAAGAACAGGACGAAATCGAAGAATCCGAATCGTTCCGGAGTGAGCTCTTCGATGTCGATCACGGCGTATTCGATCTTTGACTCGCGAAGCTGTTTGACGACGGTCAGCTCTTCGTACTCCACGCAGTCGATGGCCACGACTTCGGCGCCGCGGCGTTCGGCCTCGAAGCTGTTCCATCCCGAAGCGGCGCCGATATCGAGGACACGCTTCCCGCGCAGATCGGCGGGCAGAGGGTAAGCTTCGATGCGTTTGCGAAGATTCTCAACCGGAATGATGCCCGGGATGATGGTTCCATCCAGCAACTCCAGGCTGTGATAGGGTGTGTTCTTCGCGAAGGCTGCGGTCTGAAGCTGGATCAGACGCTGAAATTCTGGATTTCGCGCGGCTGGTTCCATTCCCAACGCGCAATCATAGCAATCGGGAGAAGAAATCGACATGGGGGAAAGCGGACGAAGACCCTTTATCGGCGCGCTGCTGGGCGGGTTGGCCCTGCCTCTCGCCGCCCAGTGGGTGAGATTACGCCCGGGACTGTGATCAAAAGCAATACGTTTATCATCTGGCGCGGTGGTTCTCCTAAGGACTTCGAACTCAACCAGATTGCCGTTCTCCACGCGCCGGTATTTCGGGTCGCCCTCCCAGCCAGCGAGCGTTTTGCCGTTGAAGATCGATCAAGGCCGATTACCGGATGACTCCGGCAGGCGCGGGCAACAGCGGCATCAATTACCGCAGCGTGGTGGTGCCCGATCCGGTGACTCCCGCGAACAAATTCGCCATGCGCGGCTACCAGGCCGACATAGACGGCAAGAACGTTTATACGGGCCAGAACTACGAGGAAAAGGGCCGGCTATTTCTCGCTACGCGCGGCTCGATCACCCACGTGGTCGGCGACCGCAAGCCGGTCATTCTCGGGAGCCTGGGCGATTCCAGCGAACTGGCGAAGTTCATTACGCCCGACTGGAATTCCTATCACCTGATCATTCGCGGCAACGTGCTGGTGCACATTCTGAACGGCCACACAATGTGCGTCGTGATCGACGACGATGCTGCCGGCCGGATGTCATCGGGGCTCATCGGCGTGCAGGTCCACGTCGGGGGTCCGATGAAGGTGGAGTACCGCAATTTCCGCTTAAAAGAGTACTGACGGATCGCTGACGATGGT
>JBDUBZ010000316.1:0-4853 GCA_040003745.1 Terriglobia bacterium | reverse complement strand
CAGCCGGAAGGCTCGGTGTAAGGCCGTTTGACGGACCAGTCGCCATGGCGGCGGATTTCGCGCTGCAGGAACCAGTCGGCGGTCTTCTGCAATGCCTGCGACTGACCGTAGCCGGCTTCGCCCAGGGCATAGGCTCCGATGGCGGTATCCCAGACGGGCGAAAAGCAGGGCTGGAAGAACATGGTCGTTCCGTCGTCCGTAATCAGATTTTCGAACTGGCGGAGCGCCTCGACACGCAACGGATGGCTGACAGGATAGCCAAGCACATCGAGCGCCATGATCGAATACTGCATGGGCGGGTAGATGGCGCCCAGGCCATCGGAATGTTTCATGCGCTCAAGCATCCAGTGCTCGCACTTGCGGATGGCAGTGGCGCGGATGCGCGCGAAGCCGTATTTTTCCCAGAGCTTCAGAATGCGATCGGAATGCACGAAGGTCTTGCGCCAGCTAAGCCAGGGGTCGAAACTTTCGAAGTTCGTGCCCAGGCCGGGAACCAACAGCTCATCGAGATTGAAACCTGCCGGCACAGGGCGCTTCGGATCATGGGCGTGGACGATGGCGAGAGAGACCACAATGGCGCGGGTCCACGAAGACATCTGATAAAGCAGCTTGCCCGGAAGCAGCAGAATCTCAGGCGGTATGCTGGGCGTGCCATCGCGCGGAAAAAGATCGAAGAGGCTGAGGTTGACCTTGGTGTAGCTGTTGGCGGCCTGCAGACCACCCAATGCGAGGATTCTTTCCCGCAGGCGGCTGAGGCGTGAATCGTCATAGGAAAGGCCCGCCAGCTTGAGCGCGAAATAAGCCTTGACGCTGGCGCTGATTTCGCTGGGACCCTGCACGTAAATATTGAACCCGCCATCTGACAGCTGGCGCGAGAGAATACGGTCGACAGCCCGGTCGATACGGCCGCGGTTGGGTGGGTTCCAGACGCCTTCGACGGGTGGATGCAGCCACAACTGCAGCAGAATGTAATCCGATTCGAGGGTGGTATCGGCCGTCAGAAGAGCGCACCAGTGGCCATCGGTCTTCTGCAGAGAGAGGAGATGTTCGGCGGCGCGGCCCATGCTCTGCCGAGCGGCTGCCGGAAGGTCGCCTTTGGCGTCCGCTTTGACGTGGAGCGACGAGGCGCCAGCCTGGACGGTAGTGCTCATCGACTGATGCTGTGAAGACCGGCGGCGGCCGCATTGAGTTCGGGCGGCAGCGAAAAACGCACATCCTCTTCGATCATTTCCACCTCTTCGAGCTGGCCGTAGCCTTCGCTCTGAAGAGCAGCTACGATCTGTTCCACCAAATGTTCCGGCGCCGATGCGCCCGCTGTTACGCCCACGTTTTTGGCGCCCATAAGCCAGGCCGGATCGACATCGTTCCAGTCGTTAACGAGGAACGACTGCACGCCATAGTTATGGCCGACCTCGACGAGGCGCTTCGAATTGGAGCTGTTGGCCGAGCCCACCACGAGCAGCAGATCGCAAAACTGCGCCACGCCCTTGACGGCCATCTGCCGGTTTTCGGTGGCATAGCAGATGTCCTGCGATTTAGGACCGCGGATCAGGGGAAATCTTTCCTGAAGACGAGCCATAATGTCCTTCGTTTCGTCCAGGCTGAGGGTGGTCTGCGTGAGATAGGCGACGTGGCTGGGATCTTCGATCTGCAGCGCATCGACATCCGCGACGGATTCGACCAGAATCATTTTCGACGGAGCTTCGCCCAGCGTCCCGATCACTTCATCGTGATTCTTATGACCGATCAGCACGATGGTGTAGCCTTCGCGCGCGAATTTGACCGCTTCCAGATGGACCTTGGTCACCAGCGGGCAGGTGGCGTCGATGATCACAAGACCGCGCTCTTTGCCCTGTCTGCGAACTTCCGGGGAGACGCCGTGAGCGCTGAAAATGGCGCGGCCGCCATCCGGCACTTCGCTCAGTTCCTCGACAAACACCGCTCCCAGGTCGCGCAGTTCATCCACAACGTGCTTGTTGTGAACAATCTCTTTGCGGACGTAAACCGGGCGGCCATAGAGGTTGAGGGCGATCTTAACGACGTCGATGGCGCGGACCACACCGGCGCAAAAACCGCGCGGCTTAAGAAGGTAGATTTTCTTGTCGGCAAGGGCGTTCGCGGCAATCGGCTTCAGAGGCATAAAGTAAGGTGTGGGTGAACTCTCAGTATATCCCAGGAGGGCAGCATGAAAGCATGGCGGTTGACCGACCAGTTCGGGCTTGAAAACCTTCGTTTCGTTGAACTTCCGGACCAGGAGCCGGGGCCGGGCGAAGCCCTGATCCAGATACGCGCCTGTTCGCTGAATTACCGCGACTTGATGCTTGTAAAGGGCGGGTACGGGCGCGCCGTGAAGCTGCCGATTACGCCGGGTTCCGATGGCGCGGGAGAGGTGCTGGCGGTTGGATCGGGCGTGGACCGGGTGAAGCCGGGAGACCGGGTTTGCGGGATCTTCATGCAGCGCTGGCTGGAGGGCGGTCCCGACGACGAGAAGGCGGGCTCGGCCCTGGGCGGTGCGATGGATGGCGTGCTCGCGGAACGAGTCTGTCTGAACGCCGAGGGGCTGGTTCATTTCCCGGACCATTTGTCGTTTGAAGAAGCGGCCACTCTGCCATGCGCGGCGGTGACGGCCTGGAATGGGCTGTTTAATCCCGGGAACCATGGGTCGGGCGGGCTCAGGGCAGGGGAGACGGTGCTGGTTCTGGGCAGCGGCGGAGTTTCATGCTTCGCACTGCAGTTCGCGAAAATGGCGGGAGCCCGGGTCATTGCGACGTCGGGCAGCGATGGGAAGCTGGCGCGGCTCCGGACGCTGGGCGCAGATGAGGGCATCAATTACAAGGCCAATCCCGAGTGGGATAAAGCCGTTCGCGAGATGACGGGCGGCGTGGGTGTGGATCATGTGATCGAAGTGGGCGGGGCGGGGACGCTGCCGCTTTCGATCCGTTCGGTACGGCGGGGCGGGCATATCGCCCTGATTGGCGTCCTGAGCGGGCAGGGGGAGATCGACCCACGGCCGATCCTCATGAAATCAATACTGTTACAAGGTGTATATGTGGGATCGCGGGCGATGTTCGAGGAGATGAACCGGGCCATTACGCTCGCTGGGATGCGACCCGTAGTGGACCGGACCTTCGGATTTACGGAGGTTCCGGCGGCGATGCGTCACATGCTGAGCGGGGCGCATTTCGGGAAAATCTGCATCAGCGTGGCGTAGGACATGTGGTTCGGGTAACCCAGCTGTAGCCCGGCGCGTACATTATGGAGAAGCATGCTTTCCCCTCTGCTCTATAATCAAAGGCAGGAGACGCCCCTCCGATGAATTTTTCGCTCCGGTCCGCATCCGCCGCTGTCGCGTTGTTTTCACTGGTAGCGCCCAGCGTTGTCACTCCCGCCTTTGCTGGCAATAAGAAGAAAGACCCCGACGAGATTGGCAACCGGGATGTCAGCAAGGGCACGCTGCCCAACATGTATTCGATCGAGAAAGAGATCGGCATGGGGAAGCAAATGGCGCAGGAGGTGGAGCGCCAGGCGAAAATTGTGGACGATCCGATCATTGCCGAATATGTGAACCGTGTGGGGCAGAATCTGGTGCGCAATTCCGACGCGAAGGTTCCGTTCACCATTAAAGTGATCGATTCCGAAGAGATTAATGCGTTCGCGCTGCCGGGTGGCTTCTTCTTCGTCAATACAGGCGTTTTGCTGAATGCCGATAACGAAGCCGAACTCGCCGGCGTGATGGCGCATGAGATCGCGCATGTGGCGGCGCGGCATGGCACGCGGCAGCAGTCGAATTCGAACTACATCAATATCGGCACCATTCCGCTGATTTTCCTGGGCGGCTGGACGGGGTATGCAATCCGGCAGGGTCTGGGTCTGGCGATCCCGATGGGGTTCCTGCAGTTTTCCAAGGCTTATGAATCCGAGGCCGATATGCTGGGCCTCGAATACATGTATAAGGCGGGCTACGATCCGACGTCGTTTGTAGATTTCTTCGAGAAGGTGCAGTCGCAGGAGAAACGCAAGCCGGGCACGATGTCGAAGGTGTTTTCGACGCATCCTCCCACGGCTGACCGCATTTCCCATTCGCAGGAGATGATTCAGAAGTATCTCAAGGCGAAGCCGGAATACGTGGTCAACACGAGCGAGTTTAACGACGTGAAGCTGCGCGTGATGGCGATGCACAGCCGCCGGAAAATCGAAGATCCGAAGGATGCGGGACGGCCGACTTTGCGGCGGAATCCGAATGGGCAGATCGATTCGAATGGCGATGAGAAGGCCGCCAAGCCGGATCAGGACGATCGGCCTACTTTGAAGCGGCGCGATAATTAGGGTTTAGTTTCTTCAAGTCCCGAGGCTGAGGTATCAGTCCGCGGGATTCAAGGACTTTTCGAGCGCGCCGGTCGAGTACCGCCGGACCCAGCCAAGGATGTTCACTACTAAATTGCTTCGAATTCGTGTTCGAACCTCGCCCGTTTAATCAACCGTCCCCACAAAAACAGGTCGGGATATGGGCAGTCTAGTGCAGGCTAAATAGTAACGAGTATGGGGTGAACTCGGCTGGTTGGGCATCGGAGTTCAGGTTTTGGCTTTCTCCAGCACCAGGTGCGTCGCTTGCTCAGTGGCCTGGTGGTGCGTCACTGAAAATCCAAGTGCGTGCAGGTCGAGACCGGTAAACAAGGCCTCGCCGCTGCCGAGTATGACTGGCGCCATCGCCAGGTGCAGGGAATCCACCAACCCGGCGTCAAGGTATTGACGCAAGGTCGAAACACCGCCGCCGATTTTGACGTCCTTATCGCCCGCGGCCTGCCTGGCGAGCCGCAGCGCTTCGTGGATTCCGCCAGTCACGAAGTGGAAAG
>JBDUBZ010000039.1:0-16464 GCA_040003745.1 Terriglobia bacterium | reverse complement strand
ACTCGCAGTACCCGACCTACCTCGACGCGTTTGAGACACAGGAGGACGGTTTTATCGCGGTACCTTATGTTCCCCCTCTCGCGGCCGGCGAACTGGTGAGAGTGGTTCATGCGGAGTTGTACCCCTCGGCGCTGGCCAGTCTTGGCGTTAACGTGGACCCCTCATGGACGACCGGTATTGCGGCGGATCTGCTGATGGGTGAAGACGGGTTTCCCCGCGCGGTTCGGCTTTCCAACGAAGATTAGAGTTTCGAGAGGATCCTATGAAATCGGCAATTATTCTGTGTTTGTTCGTGCTGCCTGCTTCCGTGGTGCTGGCTCAGGGGCCGCGAGGGGGAGGCGGCGGATTCCGCGCGATGGGACGTGGTCCCGCGATCGTGACGGGCGCTCCGTATTCCGGCATCGAGATCGTGCAGACCCAGGAAACCCTGGCCGATGGAAATCACATCATTCGTAAGCGCCAGACAACGGTTTACCGGGACAGCCAGGGCCGCCTCCGCAGTGAAGAGACGATTACGCCCCCGGCTTCATCTGGCAAGACTTCGTATACGGCGATTACGATCATCGACCCGGTGGCGGGCACGCGCTATATGCTCGATTCCTCGACCATGACCTATTATCAAACTCCGCTGCCAAGGATGCGCCCCATGGCGCCAGCGGCGCCGGTCCGTACGCCGATGGCGCGGGATGGCGCGACCGTGGTGACGGCCAGCCTGGGGACGGCGTCGGTGAACGGCGTAGCTGCCACCGGCACACAGATCACCGAGACCATTGCGGCCGGCGCGATCGGCAACGCTCAGCCCATCCAGATTGTCCGGATCACGTGGATTTCGAACGACTTGAAGATTCCGGTACAAATCAAGAGTTCCGACCCACGCTTCGGGACCACCGATATGGAACTGACGAACCTGACGACTTCCGAGCCGAACGCCAGCCTTTTTGTGGTGCCGGCGGGTTATACCGCCAAATCGCCCGCCGGTATGCGCGGGGGCGGCCCGGGAGCGTCTCCGAACGGCCTTCGCCGTGGTCCGGGTCCGGGCCCGCAGAGCCGGGGAACGCGCCAGGCACAGTAGCTCAGTGGGTCAGATCGTAGATGAAGTAGTCCATCGCGACCCGGTAAGCGAGAGATGCCCACTTTTCTTTGTACTCCGGCTCGTCTGAGTGCTCCCACGCATCGCCCAGATCCATGTTGTGGCAGATGGCGACAATGACTCTTCCTTTGTCGTCGTAAATTCCCCGCCAGTGGGGAATTTTGCCTGCGGCCAAAGTGCTGCCCAGCCGGACATCGCCCGACTCGTACTCGCGGCCGGTCTCAAAGTACTGCGCGCCCGGCACCTGAAAGCGGTCGCTCAGGTCGTAGATTGTGTGAAAGATCTGATCGCTATCGGGCAGATCGACGATGGGCCGGCCTGGCAGAACCCGGTGCATGCTGTTGGTAAAAACTTCCCATTCCCGGTCGCCGTGGAAATCGTCCACCATCAAAAAGCCGCCGCGTAACAGATATTCGCCGAGCTGTTTCGCCTGGTCGTCGGGCAGCAGCCAGTGGCCCGTTTCCACACCGTAAACGATGGGCCAGTTGAAGATGTCATTCGTCCCATCCAGGCTCACGACCTGTTCGACCGATTTGGTGTCGATGCGGGTCAGGCGCTTCACGCCTTCGAGGAGGTGGCGGTCGGACCGGGGATAATCCATGGTCCAGTAGCCGGCAAAATCGGGCGGCGTACTGAAGGGATAGCCGTAAATATCCGGGTAACGAAGTCTCGCCCTCGTCCATTCGGCCTTGCGGGACCAGTCCGAAGGCAGGGGAAAATTATTGTATTCAAAGCCCGGATACTCCTTGAAGGGGTTCTGGGCAATCACCAGACTGCCGGCCGCCAACCCCAGCAAAGCCACCAGAACTACTGATTTATGCCGCATTCAGCCGTGTGAATCAGCTTCAGAATAACATGCATCAGGAATGCGGCCTTCCCGATAAGAAGGCGCTGATGCCGGTCAGCCAGCCCTCTACTTCGGTGTCCGATAACGTGTCGACGTCGAGCAGGCGGGGCAGTTCGTAAGGGTTGGCCGCCGGAGTGGCGAGGCCGGTGACACAAGTGGTGGCGGACTTCACGCCAAGCTCGCGGAGCCAGACGAAGAATTCGGGGGCATAGTCGCCGCTCGGGTAACAGAAATGAGTGGGGTTAACGCCGGTTATGGCCGTGATTTCGTTGCGGTTATCGACGATTTCGCGCTCGAAGAGCGAGCGTTCGCGCGGGGTGCGATGACGATGCGTGTGAAGTTCGATACTGACGTTGTTTTGGGCGATCTCCCGAACTTCGGCAGGGGTCATCAGGTAGAGGATACGGCTGTCGCGGATGTGCTGGTAATCCACGTTGTGCCTGCGGGCGAGATCTTCCGCCAGGGCGTCTTTTTGGGAGGCGTCCAGGCCATCTTTGCGGACCTGGTTGTAGAGCGAGCGGGCGGTTTCTTTCCAGTTGGGCGCGTGTCCCTTCCACAGGATGTAAGAGGAGACAACATCGAAGACCGGCAGCTGGTTCAGGCAGTAGTAAGTCGTGAGATAGACGGTCGAGGGGTAGCCGAACTCTTTAAGGACGGGGTAGGCGAGGGCGTAGAAATCGTGGGCTCCGTCGTCGAACGTGATGGCGACGCTGCGGGGCGGAAGGTGGCCGGCTTCGAGCAGACGAACGGCTTCATCGAGCGGCAGAACGTTGTAGCCACCGGCGCGAAGGAGCTCCATGCGGCGGCGAAACTTCGCCTGTGGGATGTAGAGGCCTGGGTTCCATTCGTGTTCATCCTCCTTCGAGATGCCGTGGTAACAGAGGATGAGCAGGCGCGCGGTGCGCCAGCGGCTGGCGCGCACGATGGAGAAGGCTCCAGTGGCAGCGGCTGCGGCGAGGGCGGATTGTTTGGCGGTTCGCAGCAGGCTCATAGATTTTCGTAAAGGCCGCACAGCCATTGGGCGCGCGATTCGACGGAGTGATGCAGACGGATCAGATCGAGGGCCTTCGTGACGATTTTCTGGGAGAGTGTTTGGTCTGTCAAAAGTCGGGCGATGGCCGCGGCCAGTTGTTCGGGATCCCGGGCCGGGACCAGCAGCGCGCTCTCGCCATCGGTCACGATCTCGGGAACTCCGCCGACCGAGGTTGCGACCGACGGGACTCCACAGGCCATGGCTTCGAGGAGTACGTTGGGGGAGCCTTCGGTGATTGAGGGAAGAACCATCACGTCAGCCTCGGCGAAGCGGGAGGCGACATCCAGAGTCTGGCCGAAAAAGGTAATTCCCTGCCCTGCCATTCGCTCAAGGTTCGCTCGCTCGGGTCCATCGCCGACGATGATCAGGCGGGCGGTGGGTTGATCGCGGCGCAGGATGTGAAAGGCGGCGATCAGATCGCTATGGGCCTTTTCGCGAGAGAGGCGCCCGATGGCGAGAATTGTTTTTGCGTTGCCCGGGGTGAGCCGCAGACGGGCGGTGCGCACGGACTCGGCCCAGTCCGGGCTGACGGAATTCTGAAGAATCGAAATGCGCGACGAATCTACGCCCTGCGCGACCAGCTGCCGTTTAAAAGCCTCGCTTACTGTGACGAGCCTGTCGGGTTTGCGAAGAGACCATCTGTCGAGCTGATTGTAAACCCGCATTTTCAAATCGGGCGAGGTGTAGCCGTGGTGAAAGGCGACCCACTTCGCACGTTTTCGGAGACCTGACAGGGCGAGCACAAAATGCGATTTCACCGCGTGGGTCTGTATGATGGCGGGCTTGAAATCGGCGATGAGGGCTGCCATCGCTTTGGTGATACCAGGGTCGAAACTTCCCTTCTCTGGGATCACCGTGACATCGACGCCGGCGTTGCGGAAGGCGCGCACGAACTCATTGTCGCCGCCGTTGCGGCTGAAGGTTGCGATGCGGATGTTGAGCGGAAGGTTCGGGACACGGCAGAAATCCAGCAGATTTTTGGCGGGGCCGGTGACCGTTGCAGCTTCGATGAATACGAGCAGGTTCTTATTGCCCATAAAACTCGAAGAGCCTGGCGCCGATAATATCCCAATCGTATTTGGCGCAGACGAGGTTCCGTCCGGCCGCGGCCAGTTCCTTTCCGCGGTTGGCGTTGTTCACGAGCGTCAGAACGGCGGTGGCGAAATCCGATGGGTTTGCGGCGGTGATCAGATCACGGCCTTCGGTGAAGTCGATTCCCTCGGTGCCGAGTGGGGTCGACACTACGGGCACTCCGGCGGCCATGGCTTCGAGTACTTTGAGGCGCGTGCCGCTGCCGACGCGGAGCGGGACCACGACCACGGAGGCGTCGCGATAATACGGGCGCATGTCCGGTACAGTTCCGGTGACCGAGATCCCGGCGATCGCCGACAGTGCTCTGACTTCCGGAGCAGGTCGCGATCCGACAATCATGAATTGCAGGGTGGGGCTGGCGCCGCGGATGAGTGGCCAGATCTGGTTCGCAAAGTAGACGGCGGCGTCGATGTTGGCGTGATAGTCCATCGAGCCGGCGAAGACGATGCGGGGTGGCGTGGCCGGCTTCGCTTCCCCGGAGGAGAAATACGCGACATCAACACCGTTGCCGGCTACGTGAATGCTCGCGCGGGGACGGCGTGCGAGCAGGATGGCGCGTTCACGCTCGCTGCAGACCAGGTGGGCGTCGCAGGCTTCGAGAAGATTGCCTTCGAGACGGCCGAGCAGGGCTGCGGTGCGTTTTCCGTAGAGCCGCTTCGCAAGCGGCGTCGCTCGATTCTCGCTGAATCTTCCCATTAATTCGGACTCGATGTTGTGCCAGTCGCAGATCAGACGCGGCTGCGATGTGGCGCCGCGAATGACCGGTATGTAGGAGTGCAGATGAACGCCTTCCATCTGCACGAGATCCCATGAACCGTCACTTAAAACGCGCGCGAGTTCGGCCTCCATTGGCTTCGTTTTGTAATTCAGGACCGGAATCGGCAGCGGCCCTGCGATTCCGAGCAAAATATTCGGGATGCTGTAGCCTGCGGCGCGCGGAACCGTGATCTGATCGATTTCGCCATCCGCGCCGACGCGCTCGCGCACGATCCGGGTGGCAGCGGGGTCGCTCGCAAAGCCCATGTAGGTGACATCGGCGTGGCGCGCGAGTTGCCGCGCCAGATGATAATCCCGCAGGCGTGCGCCGGTGGTGAGCGGCCAGCAGTCCCGCGGCGAGAAATACAGAATACGCACTTCTGGACTAAGTTAGCAGGGGGTATTGGGCATTCCTCCTGGAGACGGCTTCGCCCTCTTTCACGTCGAGCGCGAGGCCAGCCATAAGGTATCTTGTCGATGAAGGCCCGGTGTGTTCATTTCAGTAACGCGGTTACATTTGCGCCATTGGCGTTTTCTACCCTGGTTCGCTATCCATACTTACCGGAGCACGCGCCAGGCGCGAAGCAGCGGAGGTTTTCTGGGTGGTCAGTTCGCAAATGAACTGCCCCGTGGCTTCTGGACGATTACGGCCTGGGCCGATGAGAAGACAATGCGAGGGTTTCGCAACACCGCCGCCCACCTGCGGGCCATGCCCCGCCTTATCGACTGGTGCGATGAGGCGTCCTATGTTCACTGGCAGCAGGACGATTCTTCGCATCCCAGTGTAGAAGCGGCCTATGAACGTCTTCGGGATGGCGGAAAGATATCGAAAGTGCGTTTCCCGAGCAGGGGTCATTCGGCTGGCAGGACCGTCGCAGACGCACAGCCAAAGCCTGGCCCGCCGATACGGCCTTCCCGCGCCTGACTTTCAGGAGCCAATCAGTTCAATAGCGTCCTGATCGCAACCGATGACGTGGCCGGGAGCGTGTTTCGATCAAAGGTGGCGAGCCGTCCGGCTTTGGCGCCAGCTAATCCGAGCAGGTAAATGTCGTCTGGTCGAGGATGCTGATCGAATCGGGCCAGAAGATGTGGCCGGATACCCGGGCTTGCTCATGATGCGCACGCGACCATTCTTGGTAAGAGGGAATGTGGCACAGCCTTGGCGCCGGTTGCGCCGGTTTCATCCTGATCGTAGTCGCCGGCGTCTACTCGTCTTCGTTCAGGAGCCGGTTCACGAGCTCGGTCGTGACGACCGGGCCATTCGGACGGCGCGGCAGCCCGGGGACCCGATTCCAGTATTCCAGTTTGTTCGGTTGCAGAGATTCCCGCAAAAGGGCTGAAACCACGCTGCCAGCGGTAGTTTTGCGCTGCTGGGCAATCTGATTGACGGTGAGCAGGAGTTCGTCATCAATGTCCAGTGTGATGCGCATGCTTTGAACATAGCTCATCTGATGCGTGATGCAGAATCGTTCCGCGACTCGACAGGCCGACGGGACCCTCCTATTTCCCAGAATGCGCGGTGAGGATCATGCTGCCGGACGCGGTCTGGCGTATGCTCCACCCGCGCGGTACCAGCGTCGTTGAGCCGTAATCGCGGATGAGTGCAGGTCCGGCTTTTGGGATTGCCACAGGTCGGCGCGCGGTCAGGCGCGGCTTTGGAACTTTGACGGTGGCTCGCAGGCGCAGGGTTACGGTTTCCGTCGCGCGGGCAGGGTCGGAGTAGCCGTAGACGCGGTGGTGTTCCTTATGGAAATCGCTTTCCCAGGGAATGGTGAGCTCGTAGCTTTGTCCGGCGTAGCGGACATCGGCCAGACGTTCGAGGCCGGCTTGGGGTTGATCTTTTCTGGCCAGCTTTTCGAGCTTTCCGAAAGCGGCCGGATGGTCCTTTGTGCCGAGGACCGAGACAGAGTAGTCGCGGGTTTTGTCGGCGAGGAGCATGCCAAGAGCGGAAAGCGCGCCGGCCATGGCTGGCACGATCACGGTCTTCACTCCCAGTTCGGTGGCGAGCTCGCAGGCGTGGAGGCCTCCACATCCTCCGAAAGCAACGAGCGGGAAGTCGCGCGGGTCTTCGCCTCGCTCCACCGAGACTGCGCGGATGGCGCGCTCCATGTTGGAGTTGGCGACGCGGATGACGGCGGCTGCGGCTTGCTTCGCGTTCACACCCAGGGCAACTCCCAGACGTGTGAGGGCGGCTTCGGCGCGGGCGGGATCAATGTGCATGGCGCCTCCCAGCAACTGGTCGGGCGCGATCCGGCCCAGCACCACGTGGGCGTCGGTTACGGTTGGCCGATCGCCGCTGCCGTAGCAGGCGGGCCCGGGGACGGCGCCTGCGCTTTCGGGTCCTACGCGAAGGCTGCCGCCGGCATCGACGCGCGCAATGGATCCACCACCGGCTCCCACGGTGTGGATGTCGAGCATGGGAATGCGCACGGGGTAGTTGTCGATGCGGGTTTCGGTGGTCAGGCGAGGTGTCTGGCCGGCGAGCGCGACATCGGTCGAGGTGCCGCCCATGTCGAAAGAGAGTGCCTTTTTGAATCCGGCCAGCCGTGCGATTTCGACAGCGGCGACGATGCCTCCGGCAGGCCCGGAAAGGACGGTGCGGACGGCGTGGCGGCGGGCTTCGGCGGCGGTGAGCAGGCCTCCATTCGACTGCATGATGGCGACGGGATGCGGGGAATCGCGCTCCAGCATGCCGAGATAGCTGTCCATAAGCGGGCCGACGTAGGCGTTGACAGCGGTGGTGGCGGCGCGCTCGAATTCGCGGAATTCGGGAGAGATATCGCAGGATGCGGAGATGTAGGCAAGGCCCGCGAGTTCTTTGAGCAGCGCTCGTTCGTGGGCGTCGTTGCGATAGGAGTGGAGCAGACAGATGGCGATCGATTCCGCTCCGGCAACGCGCGCGCGAATGTCGTCGAGCTGGAGGGGCTGTTCGATTGTGCCTTCGAACAGGATGCGCTCTTCGACTCCAAAGCAGCGATCTTTGGGGACGAGCGGGATGGGGAGGCGGGGCGTGAGGTTGTAAAGTTCGGGCCGGTTCTGACGGCCGATGGCGAGCAGATCTTCGAAGCCGCGGGTGGTGACGAAAGCGGTCTTCGCACCTTTGCGTTCAAGCAGGGCGTTGGTGGCGACGGTGGAGCCGTGAACCACCTCGGCGCGCCGGGCGGCGATGCGGCGGATGCCTTCGAGGATGACGGCCGCCGGGTTGGCGGGGTTCGAGAGGAGCTTGAAGGAGTGGAATTTCCCGACGCCGTCCAGGGCGTCGTTGAAAACGACGAAATCGGTGAACGTTCCGCCCGAATCGATTCCGATGCGCATGGGCAATATAATTGACTTTAACTCCCCCCGGAAGGTAACCCACGCTACTTTGAAGCTGCTATTTATCGGAGATATTTTCGGCCACGCCGGCCGTGCAATTGTGGCGGACCATCTGGCCGATATCAGGGCCACGCAACAGATCGATGTGGTGATCGCGAATGGAGAGAATTCGGCGGCGGGGTTCGGCATCACGCCGAACGTTGCCGATGAGCTGTTCCGGTATGGAATCGACGTGATAACGTCTGGCAATCATATCTGGGATAAGAAGGACATCTTCGATTACTTCGCGCGGCAGCCGAGGCTTTTGCGTCCCGCGAATTTTCCGAACGGGGCGCCGGGTTCTGGGGTCTATATCCACGAGCTGAAGTCGGGCGCCCGATGCGCCGTCATGAATCTGCAGGGGCGGGTTTATATGGCCCAGACGGATTGTCCTTTTCGCAAGGCGGATGAGATTCTGGCTGCGCTGCCGGCGGATGTGAAGGTGCGGTTTATCGATTTTCACGCCGAGGTGACGAGCGAGAAGATGGCGATGGGTTGGTATATGGATGGGCGCGTGTCGGCGGTGATCGGGACGCATACACATATCCCGACCGCGGATACACGGATTCTGCCGGGGGGCACGGCGTACCAGACGGATTGCGGAATGACGGGGCCGTTCGATTCGGTGATCGGGGTTCACAAGGAACCGGTGATTCAGAAGTTTTTGACTGCGCTGCCGATCCGGATGGAGGCGGCTAAGGGGTCACCTGAATTGCACTCGGTGATTGTTGAAGTGGATGATGCGACGGGGCTGGCGGTGAACATCCGGCGGCATACGGTGCAGGGAGATTGAGGCGTGTTATTGCCACACCAGTGCAAGGTCCCTGCATTTGAAGTGAGGTTTGCCGCCGATAAAAGCTCGCGCGAATGAGTTTCCGCCTCTCTCCCCGGGAGGAAGATCAGCTGGACGATATTTGGCTCTGCATCGCGCGACAAAGCTGCAGCTTTCCCACTTTTGGCCAAACAGTCCCGTATTGGACGACGGCGACTGGATTTGTCCCCGGAACTCCGGAGTTTTTAGCGGGTGATTACGCTATTATCTACTCCATTGAAGACGATGACATGGTGGTGATCCATCCCGTTATCCATGGCAGCCAGGACACGGGGCTCCACTTTCCTCACTAAGGCTGTTTGACGTAAATCTGGACAACGCGCTGCAGGTTTCCGGTGGAGACGCTGGCCTGCTGGACCAGAACAATCGTCGGGTTGTCGGGCAGCGTGATGGTGTCGACGGGGATGCGGGCGTTGATCTGCCACACTCCGACCAGCGTTGGGGCCAGGCCGGAGTAGAGAACATCGGGCCCGGTGAGTATGTGGGCTCCGATGAAAACCGTGGGTGCTCTCGACACCGACAAGGCCTTTCCGGCTACATTGCCATCGGGCGGCGCGCCGTCGATGAAGCCCTGGCCCGTGCCGTAGAGCGTGATTACCTTGCCTGCGATGGCGGGATTCGTCTGCGAGTTGATTGTGCCATCCTCATTGGTCGCTGCGGCGGCTCCACTACCGTTGCCGGCTTGTGTAAAGAGGCCTGGGGCAACCGTGTTCATGGAAACCAGCGAATCACCAAGCACCCGCCCTGTGGCGACTTCGAAGACCTGGAGATCGGCCGTGCCGCTCTGGGGCGCGCTCATCGGGACCTGAAAGTTAATCTGCTCGGTGCCCGCAAAGAAGAGGGGCACGGGTGAGCCGTTGAAGAGCACCTGAACGCCATTCAACTGGCGCGGAAGCGGCAGCACTCCGGCCGGGGCGGATTGGCTGGTGGTTCCGAACTCGTGGAGATTTCCAGTGGTGAACACGGCGGCGATTTCTCCGGGCGCCAGCACATTCGGGAACAAAAAATTCGCGGCGTTCAGGGTCGACAGGCTGGGGTAGTGAATGACGACGCGGTTCGCGATGTCGGCGATGAAGACGTTGCCGTAGGCGTCCTCAGTGATGGCGCGGGGGCTGAACTCCGCCAGCGTGGTGTTGGGTGCGTAGTTGGCGATTTCGAGATTGTTGAAGGCAGGGTAGCGAATGGCGGTGCTCGATCCCGCGTCCGCCACCCAGATATCGCCGTTTACGGGACTGACGTAGAGGCCGCGCGGATTGGAGAGGCCAGCGGTCAGCGTGATGGCTGCCGATCGCCCGTTCGTCGAGTTGGGTGCGTGATCGAAGATGTCGATGCGCGAGTTGAGGGAGTCGGCTACGTAGAGGCGGTCGTCGGAATCGGTTGCGATGTGGCGCGGCTGGTTCATCCTGTTAAGGCCGGAGCCGGCGGCGGCGGTGGTGAAATCCGGCTGGCCGAAAACGACCGTGGCGGATTCGCCGTTCGTGAAGGTCTTCGCGCTGCCGGGGAAGAAGAGCACGCGGTTTTGGGCGATGTCGGAAACGAGGATGCCCGGGAACAGCGTCATAGCGAGTCCGAACGGCTGTCCGAGCGTACGCGCGGTCGCATCGGTGATGGTGGTGAAGAAATTCGACTGGCCGAGCACGAGGTCGGCAGGCTCGGGAAGACCCGGCTTGTAGTTGGCGAAAGGCGCGGGGAAGCGGATCACGCGGCCGTTGCCGGAATCGGCGACGTAGAGATTTCCATCGGAATCGACGAGGACGCCTTTGGGGCTGTTGAGTCCCGATTGGTTGGGCGTATTGGAATCGTTCGATGGGTAGTTGATGAGGGACTGCTGGAAATCGGGCTGCCCGATAACCAGATCGGCTTTAGCGCCGGGCTGAATGTTCCTCAGGTCGTTGAAGCCGAGGATGCGGTTATTCGAAGGGTCTGAGACATAGAGGTGCGGCGGAGTGGAGTTGAGATCGACGGCGAGGCCGGCGTCGCCCGTGCTGCCGAAGTTGAATTCGCGGCCTTCGAGCAGGTTGAGCGTGTTGAGATTCATCGCGTCCTGCCCGAGTACGCGGGTGGCGGCACCGAAACCGGAGGAGCTTTGCGGAAGGACAACGACACGGTGATTGCCGGTATCGGCCACGAACAATTCGGTACCGGAAAATATGGCGGCGGCGGGACGGTACAGGGTCGCGGCGCCGGAAGTGGCCTGCCCCTGATTGATGGATCCGCTATTGAAATCGGGCTGTCCAACCACCTGGATTGCCGGTTGGTTCAGGGTGTTGGAAGACCACTGGTCGGCCGGCGGGTAGAGCAGGAGGCGGTTGTTGAGAGCGTCGGCGATTCCGACCTGGTTGCCGACCGTGAAGAGTCCACCGGATGCCGACTGAAGCTGGAACTGGCTGATGAAAGGAGGCGGTGGAGTGCCTGTCTCGACGCCCAGAATGCGGGAGGCGGATTGTCCCGAGGTGGACGGCGAATTCCAGACAAGAATGCGCCCGCGCTGTACGAGATTCGATTCGGAGACGAAAAGGCGTCCGCCGGAATCGAAGACGATGCCGGTTGGAGCGTTAATAGCGGTGAGAGACGCCTGCGGATTGGGCGGCGCGATATAGGCGCCCGAAATGAAGTCCACCTGGCCGAGAACGATGTCAGCCTTCGGGCCGGGGGACGCCTGGCTACCGAGGGCGCTCGCATTGAAACGGAGGACGCGGTTGTTGCCGGTGTCGGCGACCCAGAGATTTCCGGACGCGTCGAACGCGATATAAGACTGAAATGTGGTGGTGGCGCCGTTGAGCGTAAAGGAGAGAAATAGCGTGGAAGACGAAATCCCCGCCTGATTCGCGTTGCTGGTGTTGAAGCTGGGCTGGCCGATGACGAAGTCGGGCAGTTGATCGGCAGGCTGGGACAACGGCTTGGGGAAGCGCAGGATGCGATTGTTGCCGCTATCGACTACGTAGACATTGCCGGCTTTGTCGACGATCAGGCCGGTAGGCGTGGCGAGACCGGAGGATCGGCCATTGCGATTGGCGCCGGGACCCTGCTGCAGGGTGGTTGCAAGGTTGGGCTGGCCGAGGACGAGATCGGCCTTCTGTCCGTTCGCGAACCCGCTGGCGGAACGGAAGCCGAGAACGCGGTTATTGCCGGTATCGGCCACGTAGAGCGCGGGCGGATTAGTGCTGAGGTCGAGTGCGATACCCTGCGGGGCGAAGAATTCGCGGCCTTCCACCAGGTTTGGGTTCTGATTGGCAATGGTGAGGGAGGTCTGGCCGATGACACGGGTGGGCTGCGGGCTTAGAGTGATCTGCGCCAAAGCCGGGGTAACGATCCAAATGCAGGGGACTACACGGGTTAACACCCGGAGGCTGAGAGAACGTCTCATGAATTAAGAGAATCGGTGGGACGGTAACGCGGTCCCTTCCTGCAAAATACCACGGGGCGAGCGCAAAGAGGCCTTTTGCCAGGCTTTGCCGCTACAATGAGATTTCGTGGAAAGCACAAAGTCCGTGACTACGGAAAACACCCCCATCGACGGCGCAGGTGAGAACGCCGCTAAGAAGAAAGTCAGAGCCGAGGCCCCGCGGGGGTTCATCGCGGAGTGGACCGTGACCATCGTGCTGCTGCTGTTCGGCACCACGACGCTGGTTCAGGCGTTCGTGATTCCGACGGGTTCGATGGAAGATACGCTGCTGGTTGGGGACCATCTGCTGGTGGATAAGCTGGCCTTTGCTCCTTCCGGACCGATTACGAAAAACGTGCTGCCCTATGAAGATGTACATCGCGGGGACATCATCGTTTTCCGGTATCCGATCGATATCAAACAGACGTTTGTTAAGCGTGTGATGGGAGTGCCGGGGGACCGGCTCCACCTGCAGAATAAAAACGTTTACCTGAACGGGCATTTGCTGAATGAGCCTTATGTGGTGCATAAGCTCGATTACATCGATTCCTACCGGGACAATTTCCCGGCCGACCCGAATACTCCCATCTATCCACCGGCGCAGGCGATGCTCGAGCATGACGTGAAGAGCGGCGATGTCGTAGTACCGCCCGGGCATTATTTTGCGATGGGCGATAACCGGGATCAGTCGCTCGACAGCCGCTACTGGGGCTTTGTGCCGCGCGAAAATATCATCGGCAAGCCGCTGGTGATTTACTGGTCTTACGATGCGAGCACGGAGGATCTTTCGAATCCTGCGGTGACCATCAGCCACCTGATCGACGTTGTCATTCATTTCCCGACGAAGACGCGCTGGAGCCGCACGTTCCGGCTGCTCCGCAGTTATCCAGTCCAATAAAAAGCAGACAACTATGGCGAAAGCGAACTACTACGGGTTGATTCTCGCGGGTGGCAGAGGCACGCGTTTCTGGCCGCGCAGCCGCAAGCGGCATGCCAAGCAGGTGCTGAGCGTAACCGGCCGGCTGACGCTGATTCAGGAAACCGTGGAACGGCTGACGCCGCTGATTCCGCCTGAGCGGATCTGGATCCTGACGAACGATTTCGTGCGGGATGAGATTGTGCGGCAGCTGCCGCAAGTGCCCGCGGCGCAGATAATCGCCGAGCCGGCGCAGCGCAATACGGCCGCGGCGGTGGGGCTGGCGGCGCATATTTTGCAGTCGGTCGATCCCGAAGCGATTTTTGGGGTGTTTCCGTCAGACCATGTGATCGGTAAGCCGCGGCGCTTTCTGACTCTGCTGCGAACGGCGTTCAAGGCCGCGGCGGCGGGGAGTATTGCGGTGCTCGGGGTGCAGCCGCGGTGGCCTGAAACCGGCTATGGGTATATTCAGTTTCCGGCGGGTGTGGAAGCGGATGGTCTGAAAACGATTCCGGTGAAGAAATTCCGCGAGAAGCCGGAGTCGCCGCAGGCGAAGCGATTCGTCAAGGCCGGCAATTTCTATTGGAATGCCGGAATGTTTTTCTGGAAGGCGTCGACGATATTAGAGGCGCTGCGCACGTATATGCCGAAGACGGCGACGATTATTTCAAGCCTGCCGGCGTTCAGTGCGCCCGATTTCGCAGCGCGATTGGCCGTGGCGTTTCCGCTGTGCGAGAACAAGTCGATTGACTATGGCGTACTGGAGCATGCGACGAATGTGGTGGGCGTGGCGTGCGATGAGTTTGGGTGGAACGACGTGGGGAGCTGGATGGCGGTTTATGAACTGCTGCCTCACGATGAAAACGAGAATGCCACTCGGTCGGAACTATTGACGACGGATTCCAGTGGAAATTATATCGACTGCGGCGGGAAACTGGTCGCGCTGGTCGGGGTGAAGGATCTGATTGTGGTGGATACTCCGGATGCGCTGCTGATAGCGGATCGCAGCCGGGCTCAGGATGTGGGCGCGATTGTCACGTTGCTGGAGAAGGCGGGACGGGAGGATTTGCTGTAGGGTTCAGCAGGCCAGTTCTTCGCGCCCCAGCTTGAATCCATCGAGATTCCCCAGCACCGTGAGAGCGATCAGGTTCTGATCGAAGAACGTCTGCGCAATACGCTGCACGCCCTCGGCGGTGACCTGTTCTATGCTCTCGATCAATTCATCGAGTGTGAAGAACCGCTTGAAGTGCATCTCCTGGCGAGCCAGGTTCGACATGCGGCTCGATGTGGATTCGAGACTCAGCATCAGCGAACCCTTCAGATGATCCTTCGCCCTCCGCAATTCCTCCGCCGGCACGATATCCTGCTTCATCGAAGTGAACTCTTTGAGCACCGATTCGACGACCAGCCGCGCCGATTCGAGCGACGTGCCCGCATAAACAGCCAGGCAGCCGGTATCCGTATACGGATTGAGCTCTGAAAATACGGCGTAAGCCAGCCCCTGCCGCTCACGGATATTCTGAAACAATCGGGAGCTCATACCGCCACCCAGCACCGTGTTCATCACATAGCAGGTAAACCGGTCTTCATGCGGGATCGGATAGGATGGCACGCCCAGACACACGTGCACCTGCTCCAGATCTTTTTTCGACTTCAGCGTGATGCGGGCGTGGGTGGCCGGGGCCTCCTGCGCAGGGACGGGACCGCCCCGTTGCACCTTCTCGAAGCGCTCGCGCGCCAGGCCCACCAGACGATCATGCGTAAGATTTCCGGCAGCCGTGATCAGCAAATTCTCCGGCGAGTAGACGGCTTTGTAATAATCCGCAATCACGCCGTGAGAAAGCTTCTTCACGGTCTCGCGCGTTCCCAGAATCGGCCGCCCCAGCGAGTGATCTTTCCAGAAATTCGAAGTGAACGTCTCGTGGACCAGATAATCCGGATTGTCCGCGTCCATCTTGATTTCTTCGAGAATGACGCCCTTTTCCTTCTCGATATCCTCTTCCCGGAAAGCAGGGTTCAGCACCAGATCGCTCAGGACATCGATGGCGATGGGAAGGTGCTCGTCGAGCACCTTGGTATTGAATCCGACCAGCTCTTTGGCCGTGAACGCATCCAGATTCCCGCCGATCGAATCGACCGACCGGGCGATATCTTCGGCCGATCGCGTCGTGGTGCCCTTGAACAGCATGTGCTCAATGAAATGGGACACGCCGTTTTGCTCCGGCGTCTCGCGGCGTGAACCGGTTCCAACCCACACGCCGACCGACACAGACCGCACGTGCGTCATCATCTCCGTGATGACTTTGATTCCGTTCGAAAGTTCCGTAGTTTGAATATCCCGATCCGGGATGACCGCTGTCTGAGGCGAGGGCACTTGATTCGGTTGTACCACTATTGGCGGCACATCAGCCACCCCCCGAGCCGCGTGTTAAACTTACATTGATGCCGCAAGCTCTTGTAGGAATGGAACTTAGCGAGCTTCTTGAAGCGCTGCCGGCAGGGGAGCCGGCGTATCGCGCCGAACAGGTTTATCAGGCTCTTTATCGCAATAAGGTAGAGAACCTCGTTCAGATTTCGAACCTCCCCGCACGCCTCCGCAACGAGCTTTCGGCCACTTCGGAAGTGGGGCTCCCCTTACTCGATTCACGCTTTCAATCGATCGATGGAACCCGCCGCTACCTGCTGCGGCTCAGCGACGGCCGCACCGTCGAAACCGTTCTGATGCCCGAGGGCGACCGCGACACCGTCTGCATTTCGAGCCAGGTCGGCTGCCCGGTCGATTGCCGCTTCTGCATGACCGCCCTCATGGGCCTGGAGCGCTCGCTCACCGCCGGCGAGATTGTGGGGCAGGTCCTGTTCGTCGCCCGCGATAACGGCCTGCTCGCCGAAAATAAGCGCTTCAACATCGTCATGATGGGCATGGGTGAGCCGCTGCTCAATCTGCCCAACGTTTTGAAAGCAACCAGAATTCTGACCGACCCGGCGGGTGTCGGAATGAGCGAGCGCCGTATCACGCTTTCGACCGCCGGCATTATCCCGAAAATCGAGGAACTGGGACAGGCTCCGGTTCGCCCCAAACTGGCCATTTCGCTGAATGCATCGACCGAAGAAATGCGTCAGGAGCTGATGCCCATCACCCGCAAATGGCATCTGCGCGAT
>JBDUBZ010000315.1:0-4866 GCA_040003745.1 Terriglobia bacterium | reverse complement strand
ATTTGGTGGTGCATCCGGGCAATTACCGGGGCCAGCGGATTGCGGAGGGCATCGCGGCGTTCGTGCTCGGCCTGGGTGAGGCGGCGCGGAATTTCCGGGCGTCTGGATTGATGGTGCTGCTCGAAAACACGGTCGGGGGCGGGTGCCAGATCGGCTCGCGATTTGAAGAATTGCGCATGATCCGCGATCTGGCTGAGAGCGAGACCGATTTGCCTGTTGGATATTGCCTCGATACGTGCCACCTGTTCGCGGCGGGCTTCGACGTGGCGGGCGCCGCGGGTCTGAAGCGCACTTTGGCCGACGCCGCCCGCATCCTGGATCTGGATCTGGTGCGTGTTATTCACAGCAATGATTCGAAGGGGGCGCTGGGGTCCCGTCTCGACCGGCACCAGAACATTGGGGAGGGAAATATTGGGGAGGCGGGTTTTCGGCGGATGCTGCGTCATGCCGCGCTTCGCGATAAGGCTTTTATCCTTGAGACCCCGGTGGATGAGGAGGGGGACGACAGGCGGAATGTGGATACCCTGAAGCGCCTGGCGGGGCGGTAGTGTCTGAAAGGGGTTAACGGGACTTTGTGGAGTTTTGCCACCGGAGCATTGCGCCAAAACGGCATACGGGATAATGAATACGGCCATGAATCTAACGATCAGCCTGCCGGACGATCTGCAAGCGAAGCTCCAAGCCGCTGCGGAGGCGGATGGCAAATCAGTCGCTGACGTTTACACAGAAGCAGCCGAGCGCTACATCGCTCATCGCGACCTCGACGAACTTGGCAAACGCGGGCGCTCATACGCCCGGTCATTGGGTCGGAGGCGTGCCGATGTCCTGCCGCTGATCGACGACACGCGCCGCGGGCGCTGAAAGTATTGCCCAGAGTCACCCTCGATACCAACGAGTACATCTCGGCACTCCATTTCGGTGGCGCGGCTATGCGTTTGCTTCGCATGGCCGTGGACGGGGAGATCGAGCTCTTCATCTCGGAGCCAATCATTGCCGAAACGCTCCGCGTGCTTCGTGACAAGTTCGGCTGGCAGGGATACGACGTTTTTGATGCTGGCCAGCGGCTGCGGAAGTTGGGAAAGGTCGTGACGCCGACGGAGACGCTGAGCATCGTCGAGTATGATCCCCCGGACAACCGAATACTCGAATGCGCGGTTGAATCGAAGTCGGGATTCATAGTTACCGAAGACAATGACTTGCTTCGGCTGAAGGAATTCCAGGGCATCGGGATCATGCGGGCGTCCGAATTCCTCAAAACTGGCGCGAGCAGGTAGCGTCGGTACTGGGATTTGGGGTGCGGGGCGCGCGCAGCACCGTTCTGCAAAACTGGATAGAACGGAACCGGATGCCCGAGAAGACGTACGACCACAACCAGATCGAACTGAAATGGCACGAGCGCTGGAAGGACGATGCGCTTTACAAGGCCGAAGAGAATTCGTCGAAGCCGAAATACTACGTGCTCGAAATGCTGCCGTATCCGAGCGGCGCACTGCATATCGGCCACATCCGGAACTATTCGATCGGCGATGCGCTCGCGCGGTACATGTGGATGCGCGGTTACAACGTGCTGCATCCCATGGGCTGGGATGCGTTTGGCCTGCCCGCCGAAAACGCGGCGATTGCGAATAAGACTCCGCCGCGCGAATGGACTCTCGCCAATATCGAAAAGATGAAGCGCACGCACCGGCGCTTTGCGTTTTCCTACGACTGGGATCGTGAGGTGACAACGTGCGAACCCGAATACTATCGCTGGAACCAGTGGTTCTTTCTGCGTATGCTCGAAAAAGGCCTGGCTTATCGCAAGCAGGCGTTAGTGAACTGGTGCCGGGAATGCGCTACGGTTCTCGCCAACGAGCAGGTGGTGGATGGCTGCTGCTGGCGTCACCCCGCGGCTCCGGTGGAGCAGCGCGCACTCGAACAGTGGTTTCTGCGCACCACCGCTTACGCCGAAGATCTGCTGCGCGACATCGCCCAGCTTGAAGGCGCATGGCCGGAGCGCGTGCTCACCATGCAGCGCAACTGGATTGGCCGCAGCGAAGGCGCCGAAGTCGATTTCGAAATTCAGGGGTATGGACCGGTTCGCGTCTTCACGACCCGCATCGACACCATCTATGGCGCAACGTGCATGATTCTGGCGCCCGAGCATCCGGTTGTGGCGTCCAGGCTTCCCGCGGACCTGCAAGCCCAGGCCAAACAGATGACGGATGCGCGCGCCTCGCAGAGCCCCGCGCATGCCGAGGAAGCGGAGAAAGAGGGCTTCGATACCGGCTTGAAAGCCGTCAATCCGTTCAGCGGCGAAATCGTTCCGGTCTGGGTAGGAAATTTCGTGCTCATGGGCTATGGCACGGGCGCCATCATGGCCGTGCCCGCTCACGATGAGCGCGATTTCGAATTCTGCCGTAAATACGGCATAGCCATTCGCCCGGTGGTTCGGCCGGTGGATGGCGAACTCGCCGATGCCTCGACGATGACGGAGTCCTGGGGCGACTACGGCATGGTTGAAAATTCCGGGCCATACAGCGGGATGAAGAGCGAAGATGCCCGCCGCGAGATGGCCCTGCGCGCTCAAGCCGGAAATTTTGGCAAGCCGGCGATCACTTATCGTTTGAAGGACTGGGGCGTTTCGCGACAGCGCTACTGGGGCACGCCGATTCCCGTCATTCACTGCGCCACCGACGGCGTGGTTCCCGTTCCCGACGAAGACCTGCCCGTCCTGCTCCCGAAGCAGATTCAGATCACCGGGAAGGGCCGGTCGCCGCTCGATGAAGTTCCCGAGTTTGTCAACGTAATGTGCCCGAAATGCGGCCAGCCCGCGCGCCGGGAAACCGACACGATGGATACCTTCGTCGACTCCAGCTGGTATTTCTATCGCTACTGCGATTCGAAAAATTCAACCGCTCCCTTCGACACGAAGAAGATCGACTACTGGTTCCCGATCGATCAATATATCGGCGGCGTGGAACATGCCATTCTGCATCTGATCTATTCGCGGTTCTGGACCAAAGTGATGCGCGATATCGGCCTTACGCGTTATGACGAGCCGGTGCGCAAGCTTTTCACCCAGGGCATGGTCATCCGCAACGGAACCAAGATGTCGAAGTCGGTGGGGAACGTGGTTCCGGCCGATGAGGTCGCCGATAAGTTCGGTGCCGATACCGCGCGCCTGTTCGCGCTCTTCGCCGCGCCTCCGGAGCGGGATGTCGACTGGATCGATGCCGGTGTGGAAGGCATTTACCGCTTTCTGGGCCGCGTCTATCGCCTGGCCACGCGCAATACGGGCTCGGCTGGGGGAGATGGCGGCGCGGATGCCGCCGTGCTTCGAAAGGCGCACCAGACGCTTAAGAAAGTTACGGATGATTTCGACAGCCGCTGGCACTTCAACACTTCGATTGCGGCCATGATGGAACTGGTCAATCAGCTCTATGCGGAGGAGCCGCGTATCTCCGCCGCCGCCATGCGCCAGGCGATTGAGATCCTCACCTTCCTGCTGGCTCCTTTTGCGCCTTATCTGGCGCAGGAGCTATGGGAGGAACAGGGGCATTCGGGCGCGCTCATCCGGGAGACATGGCCTGATTTCGACGCCGATCTGGCGCGGGAAACGGAGGCGGAAATTCCGGTTCAGATCAACGGTAAGATCCGAACGAGAATCACCGTTCCCGCGGGACTCGACGCGGTGCAACTCCAGGCCGCCGCACTCGACGACGATAAGGTCACGGCGCTGCTTGAAGGCAGGACCGTGGTCAAGGTTATCGCGGTTCCGGGTAAACTTCTGAACGTCGTTGTTAAGTGAAATTGTTAAGTGAATTTGTTAAGTGAATGCGATCAAACGGTTCTCTGCAAATCATCGCGGCTCTGCTGGTCGCTCATGCGGCCTTTGCGGCCGACCCGTTCTTCTTCGTCCAGGCCTCCGATCCGCAATTCGGCATGTACTCGCAGAACCGCGAATTCGCTCAGGAAACTGCCAACTGGGAGTTTGTCGTCGCGAGTGTCAACCGGCTGCACCCGGCTTTCCTCGTGGTGACCGGCGATCTTGCCAACAAGACCGGAGATGCCGCCCAGATCGCCGAGTATAAGCGGATTAACCGGAAACTCGACCCCACGATCCACCTCTACAGCGCGCCCGGCAATCACGATCTGGGCAATGAGCCAACCGCCGGGACGCTCGCTGCCTGGCGCGGAAACTTCGGACCCGACTATTACTCGTTCCGCGAAGGCCCGGTTTATGGAATCGTGCTCGATTCGAGCTTGTTCAAAGCCCCGGAACACGTTATAGACGAAGCCGCGAAGCAGGAGCAGTGGCTCGAACGGGAGCTTCGGAAAGCCAAAGCCGCGGGAATGGCGCCCGTCGTCTTCCAGCACATTCCATTCTTTCTCGAAGCGGAAGACGAGCCCGATCAGTACTTCAACATTCCGCTCGCCACGCGACACCGGATCGTTGCGCTTCTGCGAAGCTACGGAGTCGCCTATGTCTTCGCCGGCCACTACCATCGCAACGCCTTCGGCAAAGCCGGTGGCCTCACAATGATCACTACAGGCCCCGCCGGAATGCCGATCGGGCCCGATCCATCCGGCTTTCGGATCGCTGAACTCAAAGGCGGGGCGATAGAGCAACAATATTATGGGCTGGGCGCCCTGCCCAATACCTACCCTGCGTCGAAGCGTCCCTGAAAGCGGGAGTTTTCGGTGGAATGGTACAATTTTCAGGCATCGGGGCTTAACAAGTTTTAATTTTGGCGGGGTCGTCCCGAGGACAGGCAGGCGTGTTGGATTTTATCGTTGTCCGCTTAAGTATCGATTAAATAATTCTGGCACATCGAGTGCTTCTATCTGCCCGTGGCGTCTGGGTCGAAGGTTCCCGCCCCGGTT
>JBDUBZ010000038.1:0-16490 GCA_040003745.1 Terriglobia bacterium | reverse complement strand
CGAAGGCAATCTGACTATCATCAAGGAAAACAGCCCGACCAGCTTCGTGGTGGAGCAGACTCTTACGACCGTCCCGCGCGCCAAGACCATGACGATCGATACCAAAACCAACCAGATCTATCTGATCGCAGCCGAATATGGCGCGCCGCCACCTCCGCCTCCGCCGAGCGCCGATGGGGCTCCCGCGGCTGGGCGCGGTGGCCGCGGCGGTGGACGCGGCCGTGGCGGACCCATGGTCCCGGGCTCGTTCCAGATCCTGGTGGTTGGAAAGTAACTACTGCTGCTGGGCCTGAACTAACAGCCTCGCCGATTGCCGGAACGCCGGCAGTTTCAAGGCGAACACCAGGCCCGAAAGCAGGCACGCCGCTGCGCCGATCAACAGCGTCAGCGGCGCGCCCACATGTTCGGCTTCAAAGCCCGCCGCGACCGCGCCCAGCGGGCTGATTCCGATCAGCATCATCGAATAGGCGCTCATCACGCGGCCGCGAAAATGATCGGGCACCATCGATTGCAGCAGCGTATTGGTCGCCCCCACCTGAATCATCATCGCGAATCCAGCCACAAAAAGCAGCCCACAGGAAACCGGCAGGCTTTGCGAAAGCGCGAAAGCAGCGAGCGTCAGCGAAAACATGCCGCTCGCTGCTGCAATCCAGCGGCTCAGCCCCTCCACTCTGCTCCGTGAAGCGAGCAGCAAAGCGCCGCACATCGCACCCAGTCCCACCGACCCCATCAGCACTCCGAAGCCCTGCGAGCCACGGTGCAGAATTCCCTCGGCAAACACCGGCATCAACACCGTATACGGCAGGCCGGCAAAGCTCAGGACAGCCAGCATGATCAGCAGTGAGCGGATAGGCGCGGTGCGCGAAACATACTGAAACCCATCGCGAATGTTCTGCCATGCCGAGACGCGCGCGGGCTGCACAAACGGCGCCAGGCGCATCATCAGCAAGCCCGTGATCACGGCGCTATAACTGATCCCGTTGGCGAAAAAGCACCAACCCTCGCCGATTTTCGCCACCAGCAGCCCCGCGATCGCCGGTCCCACCATGCGGGCTCCATTGAACATCGACGAATTGAGCGCAATGGCGTTGATCATGTCTTCCCGGCCCACCATTTCGACCAGGAACGACTGCCGCGCGGGAATGTCGAAGGCGTTCACAGTTCCCATCAGCGATGCCAGCACGAACAGCTCGGGAATCGTTATGCGATGCGAGAGCGTGAGCCACGCGAGCGTCAGCGCCAGGCACATGGAAAGCGCCTGCGTGCCAATGATGATGCGGTGGCGGTTACACCGGTCGGCGACGATCCCTCCCAGCGGAGAAATCAGAAAGACCGGAAACTGGCTGGCGAAGGTGACAAGGCCGAGCAGCAGCGAAGAACCGGTGATCCTGTAGACCAGCCACGCCTGCGCCACGGTATCCATCCACGTGCCCGTCAGTGAAATGGCCTGGCCCGCGAAAAATAGCTGAAAATTGCGATGCCGCAAGGCCCGTAAAGTGGTCGCCGCAACTCTGCGGCGCTGGGTCAAAAGCGTGCTCCCCCGGTACACATCAGCACCTCGCCCGTCACGAAATCGCTCAGCGGCGAACAAAAAAACAGTACTGGACCGGCCGCGTCGTCGGCGGTGCCCATGATCATTTTTTCGCGCACGGCCTGTGGGACGCCAACCTTGATTTCCCGGCCGGCGATGGCGATCTTCGAATCTTCGGAGAGTGGCTGAATCAATCGAGTGTCAATCAACCCGAAGCCCACCGCGTTGACGTTCACGTTGTAACGGCTCCATTCCTTCGCCATGGTGCGCGTCAGCCCGATGACGCCCGCCTTCCCCGAGCCGTAGCCCGCCTGCCCCGCGTTCCCATCCGTTCCCGAGATCGAGGTGATGTTAACCACCTTCCGCCGTCCCGGCTCGGCCGAGGCGCCCCGCATGTAAGGCGCAGCCGCGCGCAAAATGCGGAAGGGTGCGACCAGATGGATATCGAGCATCGCCTGGAACTGTTCGTCGGTCGTCTTCTGAATGACGTTGTCCCAGGTATAGCCCGCGTTATTCACAATGATGTCGAGCCGCCCGAATTTCGAGACCGTGAGATCGACCAGCTGGGCGGGAAACTCCGGCCGGGTGAGATCGCCCGCGAGCGACGCCGCGCCCACCCCGGGCAGTGTGTCCTCGTCCAGATCGCTCGCCATGACAATGGCCCCGGCAGCGGCCAGCCTTGCCGCCACGGCCCGGCCGATTCCCCGGCCCGCGCCGGTTACGAGTGCAACTTTGGCTTCGAGCGAAAACATGATGTCCTAACGAATGACTGCCGTCACACGAGCGCCATCCCGCAAAGCCTGTTCCGAAGGCTCAGCCACCGCATCTCCATCCTGCAACCCGCTTACGACTTCCACGCGCAGGGCGTCGGACACGCCGGTTTTCACATTCCGCCATTTCAACCGGTCTCCTTCGAGCACATAAACGCCGATGCCATTGTCGCGGTGCACAGACGTCTTCGGCAGCGTCAGCGCATTATCCACCACGTGAGTGAGCACGAAGGCATTCACGTTGGCGCCGGGCGTCAGCAGGCGATTCGGATTCGCGATCGTGCAGAGAACTTCGCCCACCTGCCGGGATCCCAGTGAGACAACCTCGATGGGGCGCCGCTCTACCGTTCCCAGCCATTCCTTTCCCGCCAGCGCATCCCAGGTGATCCGCACCGCTTCGCCCACCGCGACGCGCCCCAGATCCGGCTCGTCCACATAGACCCGCACACGCACGGGATCGAGTCGGCCCACGCTGCCCACGAGATCGCCCGGATTCAGAAAGACGCCCTGCCGCGCCGGCAGACTGTACACAATCCCGCCGATCGGCGTATGGATCACGTTCTGCCCCAGATGCATCTTCGCCAGCGCGACGTTGGCCTCGGCTTCCCGCACCCGCGCCTGTGCGCTGGCGAGATCGCCACCGCCTACAAGAGCACTTCGCCGTTTGCCCAGCGATTGCATCTGGACATCCATATCCGCCACCGCCTGCCGCGCCTGATCCACCTCGAATCGTGTTGCCGCATTGGCCGCCTGCAGCCGCTCAAGCGCTTCGAGGTTGCGCTGCGCGGCGTCGCGCTGTGCCCGCAGGCGCGTCACGTTGCCTTCGATCTCCGCGACGTCGCTGCCCCGCCCGCCGCCGCGCAACGTCGAAAGTTCGGCCTCCGCCTGAGCTCTGCGGGCCTCCGCCGCCTGCAGGTCCTGAGCCAGGCCGGGCTGACTGAGTTCGGCCAGCGCCTGTCCGGCGCGAACGGTCTCTCCCTGGTGCACAAGCATTCTGGACAGCAGTCCGGACGCCTCCGCGCGCACGTCCACGTATTCGATGGGCTCTACCTTGCCGTTGGTTGAAAGTGTGTTTGAAATCGTCTGCCGGCGGGGCCTGCTAAAGACGACTCTGGGCGGTTCCGTCTTCTTCTGAAACACCCAGAACCCGAAAACCGCTACGGGAACCAGGATCAGCCAGCGGTACCTCTTCAATGCCCTTCCGCCTGATTCGGAAGGATGACGGTCTTACCTCCTGTCAGCCGCCGCGCGGTTTGCAGAGCCTCGTCGGCCTGGGCCAGCGGGAAGCGGTGCGTAATGCCACGCGCGAATTTCATCCGCAGTTCGGCATCGTTCTCGAGCATGCGGATGGCGCGCGCCACATGCCTCGGCTCGAAGCCCCAGGAGCCGATCACACGGAGCTGTTTGCGCGTGATGGTGTGCGGGTTGAATGAGATATTGCCGGCATCCGCATACTGGCCGAGCACCACGAACTGACCGCCATCCCGGCATAGCAGAATACCTTCATTCACGGCCTCGGGGTAGCCGACGCACTCGACCACCTGATCGGCGCCATAAGGGCCGAGGGCTGCAAACACGGCCTGCCGCCGCGATTCCACGTCTTTGATCTCAGCGATGTCAATGGTGATCGCGGCTCCGAAATCGCGGGCCAGTTTCAGCCGGTGCGGCGGACCCCCGATCGCAACGATTTTCGCCGCGCCAGCCGCCCGGGCGACCGCGATAGCGGCCAGTCCAACGGGACCGGTCCCCTGCACCACGACCGAATCGCCCCATTCGAGCGGCGCCCGCTCCGATGCATGGATCGCCGTGGTCAATGCGCAGCCCGCGCCAATGAGCGCCTCGCTCGGAACGCTGTCCGGAATGCGGAAGATCGACGATCCGGCGCGCAGCAGGATCTTCTCGGCGTACCCGCCGCGCAGGTGCGGAGCTTCCGAAGCCCGGTAGGAAATCCCATAAGCCTTGCGGAGCAGACAGCGGGTCGGCTGCCGTTTCACACGGCAATAAAAGCATTCGTTGCAGGCGATGCTACTCGCCCACGTGACCCTGTCTCCTTCGCGCAGCGGCTCGCCGAGCCAGTCGCGTTCGAGGCCCGCGCCGAGCTTTTCAACGATCCCGGCGGATTCGTGCCCCATGATGTTGGGCAGTGGAATCGCCAGCTGCCCCAGCCACAGGTGAACATCGGTACCACAGATGCCCGCGATCTCCACCCGGATCAGCGCCTCACCCGCCGCTGGATCTTCCGGATGCGGGTAACTCCTGATCGCAAGAGGCTCATTAAAAGCTTCGAGAACTGCTGCCCGGACGTCGCTCAATTTTTCTTCTCCTGGCCTTTCGGCCGCGCGCAATAGTCGAACAACAGCTGCCACTCGGCCAATTGCACGTGTACTGCAATATCCTCTTCATGCGATCCCGGACGGATTCTCGCGGCTTCGCAGAAATCAATGAATTCGAATGGATTCCAGTCGGACCCCGTGTCGAAGCGCAGCCGGCGTGCCTCGTCCCTCAATGTGGGGAAGATCGGATGCCTGCCCACTTTTCGGAACCAGTAGGCGGCGTTGCCGGCGTCCGGTTCGCGGCGGTGGACAATGCCGTGCCAGAAGCTTCCGTCGGGCGTGTCCAGATCCTGCGCTATGTTGTGCGCATCGTCAACCAGGGAGAAATAGAGGTAGAGTCCGGCCAGGGCTCCCGCCGGGGAATGCGCATCGGGGAACAGATCGGCCGCGCGCCATTTCTTCAGTTCCGGCAGCACGGCGGCGGACTTGCCATAGCCACCCGCGAGAGCCATGGGCCGCGATCCGCCGCCATCGAGAGCGAGGATGCGGGCGGCTTCGGAACCATACTGGGATGCCTGGAAATCCACATCCACTAACATATCGAAGCGATTCGCTCCGCCGCGGCACGGCCGGCCGCCCGTAGATTATTCAGCGCGCCGCGAGGTCGGATTGGCCGATCAAAGTTTCGGAAGCGATCATCTGATCCGCCGTGCCGCGAAGAACCAGCGCCGCCGGATGGCTGCAATAGAACGCCTTCTCTACCTTCGCTTTCGTACGCACCGCGGTCAGAACATCCTGAAGCTGCTTCGATTGACTGATCCGGGGCAGATAGAAGACTCGCACCAGTTCTTCTTTATGGAGCGGTGACGTGTAATGGAACGCGGCGGGGTTTTCGGCCGGCTGGCCGGGCTGATCGAGCAGGTCGATCATCCATGCCGCCAGTTTCACCTGCTCGGCCGGACCTCTCAAGACAATCGCCATCAACGGTGTGTAGTTGAAGATCTTCTGGACGTCCGCGACCGTGCGGAGGTTGGTCAGCAGTTCCTGCATGCCCTGCGGATTCGAAATATTTTTCAGATAAAAGGCGCGGACAAAATCGTCCGGCGTGCCCGGCACCGTGTACTGCCAGGTCGCGGAATCGCGGATTTGCTTTTGCCCCGCGTCCTGGCTGGGGGGCTGATCGAGCACCCCGATAATCCATTCCGACAGCGCCACCTGCCCCGCTGTCCCGCCAAAGCTTATGGTCTGAGCGCGGGCATCCGCATTGGTGTCTTTGAGGTCGGCGACGGTCAGGAGGATGGTCATCATTTCCTGACTGGCCTGCGTACTCACGGGGCTGGTCAGGTGCACGGTGCGTTGAATATTCTGGGCAGCACCCACGGCGGCTAACGAAACGATCAGAAGCAATACTCGCATGGAATTTCCTCTACTTCCAGGACGCCGCCCGGCGCGGAACTGTGCAGGCTTTTAAATTTCCGCCCAGACCTGACAATCCTTTAAGCAATTCTTAAGATTCCGGCGCTATATTACAAATCAGTGACAGCCAGTGACGGTAGCGCGGTCGTAAATGCATCCCACCCCGGCGATGGGGATGGACGCGTTTCCCATTGGCGCTTATTTCTGTTGCATTTAAAGGTCGGTAACACGGTATTCGGCGGCGGGGACCCCACTATGGCGGCTCTCCAGTCCGAGTTTGTCCGTAACCGGCGCTGGATTTCACGCGAAAAATATGCGGTCGTTTACGCGCTGGCCCGCATCACCCCCGGGACGAATTTACTGGCTTTCTGCGCCGGCATTTCCTGGGAACTTCTGGGGTGGACGGGGGCTTTTGTCGCGCTGCTTGGGTTGACGGTCCCCGCCGCTCTGATTGTGCTTGCGCTCACGGGGAGCTACGAAGTGCTGAAGAGCAACGGAGCGGCCATGGCTGCCATCGCCACTCTCGTGGCTGCCGCTGTTGGCATGATGCTGGCCGCCGCATTTCAGCTCGCGGAGCCCTACCTCAACAAACGGCGCGGAGTTTACGCCGGGACCATTGTCGCTCTGGCGCTTATCCTTTCTCTTGGATTCTCCTTTTCGCCCATCCAGATCCTGGCACTGGCGGGCGCCACCGGCTACTTCTGGCAAATCCCGGAATGAACGTTTTCGCCCTGTACTTGCTGTTGTGCAAGGCGATGATCAGCTCATTCAGCGGAGCGACATCCCTTCCCGTAGTTCGCCACGAAATGGTGGAGCATTATCACGTGCTCACCGACCGGCAACTGGAAGTAGCGGTCGCCGCCGGACGTATTACTCCCGGACCCTTTGGGCTCTACCTCGTCAGCGTCGGCTATTTCGTCGATGGCGTACCAGGAGCCATTGCGGGCTTCCTGGCGTTGATCACGCCGGCGTTCCTGATCATTCCAATGCTGCGCTATCTGGGCCGGCACGCTGAGAAGCCGCGGATCAAAAGCGCAATCCGCGCGGTCACTCTGGCGGCTTCGGGGCTGCTGATCGCCACAACGGTGCCCATGGCGCAGGATTCCGCGCGGACAGCCCTGACCATTGCGGTGGCGGCAGGCAGTTTTCTGTTTCTGGTCCTGACAGATCGGACCACCTTCTGGGTCGTGATCGGGGCTGCGCTCGTGGGATTGATTGGATACTTCGTCTTCTGAGTTTCGAGATACCCGCATGCCGGTGAAAGCTCGTATTCGAACGTCTCGAAGATGGAGGGGCATCAATCAGATCGTGGAGCAGTACCAGGTAACGCACAAGCAGTTGAAGGCGGTAATCGATTTCGCCACTCGCAGCCTCGAAACGGCCTGACCGGACCCGAAACTCGCCTTCTTATTACTGGCGCGGGGCCGTTCGCTCTTGGCTTAATCCGTCAGGGGCTTGATGCGATAGCTGCGCAGCCGTGTGGCGGCGACCAGAGATCAAATTCTGAAGTTGGGTCTCCGACCTGTAGCCACCGCCATTGTTGGAGGAACAACCCATCACTCTCAACCACAGCTCGATTGGCGAAATTATCACCGCCCGAATCCACTGACCAGATGCCGCTGCCTCTGGGAGCGAACTCGCCGTTTTCTGCACTTATTGTTCCCGCTCTCTGAGAATGGCCGCAATTACGCGCGGGCTTCGTCGTCCATGGAAAACGGCGACCACCAACAACGGCTTTCGCTCAGGGGCATACGCAACGAAATATTCGCGTACAATCCTGAATCGTAAGGGACTTGAAGTGATATTGGGCCGCAGGAAGCTTCCGGGTGAAGTGAATAGCCGATCATGCCGGTAGACGGCGGCGTTCCTCGGTTCGGGCCATCAACAAGCGATAAGCTTCCTCGCCATCGATGGGCTGCACTTTTCCAGATGTCACTTCCTCGTAACGTCGATCGAGCATTCCGCGCACGAAGGCCAACTCGTCAAAAAGTCCGACCACTGCGTCTTCCACCAGTTCGTCACTGCGGCGCCCACTGTCTCGCGCCATTTGCTCGAGCTTAGCCTGTACATCCGGAGTGAAATGCACTTCCATGTTTCCCGCCTCCTTCTTAAAACGTAGCCGCGGTTACCTCGCAATTGCAGGGATCGGCTCGTTCGACACAAACACCTGAGTAATATCCGCAGCCACCGTGGTCCGGAACAAATCCCAGGCGCACGATGCCCCGCCACAGCCCGGAATCATGAGCGGCACGCGGATGGGCGGTGTCTTCAAACTCAATGGCACGGAATCGCGCATCTGATCGAGCGTCTGGGTCACGAACCAGCTGCGCACCGAATATTTCCCGCTTGCCGAGTCTTTCCACAACTCGAAGATCATCGCACTGCCGGGAGGCCGTACGTCGGCCATATACCCCTGCGGCTCCCAGTGGATCCCGAGCAAACCACCCATCTGCGACTCATTCGAATCGTGCCCGAGAATCACCAGTCCCTTATCCCCAGGCTTGCCCAGCGAACCGGCAACCGCGGCCCCTCCCGCGGCCTGCTCAAGCGATTTCAGAATGTGGCTCATCAGGTTTGACCCCCCCGCCCGCGCCAGATACGGCGTCTGCAGGGTAAGATCTACGTAACCCTGATAGAGCTTCATGAGGTCGAGCAGCTTTGCCTTATCGACCTGGCCCCAGCCGACGTCCGCCATCTTCATCCCTTCCGTGTATTCGAGCAGAAACATGTCCGTGATCTCAGAGGCGGATCTTAACGGTCCCATCAAATCGGCCAACCCGCCCGGGCGGGGCTCTACGCCGAAAGGCGGGTCCACCAGGAGCCGCTTGCCGGCGATTTTTTGGGCGTCGCATGTTTTCCCAACCTCGCAGCCAAACAGGATCTTTTGCAAGGCCTCAAGCTGGGGCCGGAAACGAGTAATCAGGGCCTCGGGCGGCCCTGCGATGCGCTCGGAAATGGCCTTCGCGGCGGCGGTCGGATCAAGCTTCGCCACGCCGGGCTTAACATGCTTGAACAGCGGATCGGACTCGCCTTCAGGAACGCGATAGACGGGCACGGTGCAGCCGCGAAACATCCGTGAAGCCAGCGCACGTCCCGTCTCAACATCGCGCTGATCTACGTCTGACCAGAAATAAAATTTATCCGCCACCCCGCAGCCCGAAGCCGGCAGAAGTTTGGCCTGGGTGAAGTACTCGCGGTAATAGTCGCCCATGTATTCCATAAGCGTGCGGCCGCGAGGGGTTATGTAGCCGATGGGAACGCCAAAATTGGGCCACGGCCGTGTCGAAAAAGAATTCTGCTGCGCCTCCGTCCAGAGCGGCGACCGCACGCCATGCCTGCTCATGATCGCCACATACTCAAGCGTCTCCGCGGCGGGCGCGGCTTCGAGAGTAAACAAAGTGACCCAAACACAGATGAACAGGGTTCGCCGCATGGTTTTCACCATCTTATATCCATGCCCGACCCCGCGTTAAACTGAAGATTCCCCATGGAATTAGATAAAGTTTACGAGCCCCGGCGCTTTGAGCCGAGGTGGGCGCAGTGGTGGGTCGAAAGCGGCATTTACACCGCGAAGTGGGTCCCGGGGAAGCCGGTTTTCTCGCTGGTTATACCTCCGCCCAACGTCACCGGGTCGCTCCACATGGGGCACATGCTCGAGCACACGGCGATCGATGTCACCATCCGCTGGCATCGGATGCGAGGCGATGTAACGCTCTGGCTCCCCGGCACCGATCATGCCGGTATTGCCACGGAAATGATCGTGGCCCGGCAGCTCGCGGCAAAGGGAATCCAGTACCGCCGCGACCTGACACGCGAAGAATTCGAAGCAAAGGTCTGGGAGTGGAAGGCCGAATCGGGCGGGACGATCAAACGCCAGATGATCCAGATCGGCGCATCCTGCGACTGGTCCCGCGAGCGCTTCACCATGGACCCCGTCCTGTCCCGAGCCGTGCGGGAAGTCTTCGTGAGCCTGCATGAGCGCGGTCTGCTCTATCGCGGCGAGTACATGGTCAACTGGTGCCCCAGCTGCAACACCGCCATCTCCGACCTCGAAACCGTGCATGAGGAAACGGCCGGGCATCTCTGGCATATCCGGTACGGCGACGTTGTCGTCGCTACCACGCGCCCTGAGACCATGCTGGGCGACACCGCGGTGGCGGTGAATCCGAACGATGATCGCTATGACGGATTGACCTTCGTCCCCCTGCCGCTTTCCGACCGTAAAATTCCCGTGGTTCGCGATGAGATCGCCAATGTCGAGTTCGGCACCGGTGTCGTGAAGATCACGCCCGCCCATGATCCCAACGACTTTGAAGTTGGCAAGCGGCACAACCTGCCATTAATTCAGGTGATCGGACAGGATGGAAAGATCACGGCCGCGGGCGGGAAGTATGTGGGCCTCGACCGCTATGAAGCCCGCAAGCAGATCGTGGAAGATCTGCAGGCGCTCGGCCTCATCGAAAAGATCGACGACCACACGCTCAGCATCGGCAAGTGCCAGCGCTGCCGCACGGTAGTGGAGCCGCTCGTCTCGAAGCAGTGGTTCGTGCGCACCAAACCGCTGGCAGCGAAAGCCATCGCCGCGGTGGATGAAAAGCGCATCGACATCAAGCCAGAGAACTGGATCAAGACCTGGAACGAGTGGATGCTGAACATCCGCGACTGGTGCGTGTCCCGCCAGCTCTGGTGGGGTCATCGCATCCCTGCCTGGTATTGCGATGCCTGCAACGAAGTCGTCATTGCGCGCGAAGATCCCGCCGAATGCCCGAAGTGCAAGGGCGCGTTACGGCAGGACTCCGATGTGCTCGACACCTGGTTCAGTTCCGGGCTTTGGCCTTTTTCCACACTGGGATGGCCGGAGCAGACCGACGATCTGAAGCACTTCTATCCAACCTCGCTGCTCATCACAGGCTTCGACATTATCTTCTTCTGGGTCGCGCGCATGTCTATGCTGGGCATTGAATTCATGGGCGAAGTGCCTTTCCACAAGGTCTACATCCACGGCCTGGTTCGCGATGCCGATAAGCAGAAGATGTCGAAGACCAAGGGCAACGTGATCGATCCTCTGGTTGTGAACGATCAGTATGGGACCGATGCCGTGCGCATGGCGTTGGTGAGCGGCGCCGCCCCCGGAACCGACATCGTGTTCACGCCCGACCGGCTGGAAAGCGCGCGCAACTTCGCCAATAAAATCTGGAACGCGGCCCGGTTCCTGTTAATGAAGGCAGGGCAGGAAGCGCCTGCGCAGACCGCGCAGGCCATCACCCTCGAAGACCGCTGGATTCAGTCGCGAATCAACGAATGCGCACGCGAGATGAATCTGGCCATCGACCAGTTTCGTTATCACGAAGCCGCCCAGACCATCCGGCATTTCATCTGGGACGATTTCTGTGACTGGTACATCGAGCTCAAGAAGATTTCGAACGACTGGGGCAACATAATCCCGGTATTTGAAACAGCGCTGCGCCTGCTGCACCCCGTGATGCCCTTTCTTACCGAAGAGCTCTGGCATCGTCTGGGGGCGGCGGAAACGGATTCCATTTCGCTTCAGCCCTATCCGCAATTCGATCCGGCGCTGGCCGATACCGGCGCTGAGCGCGAAATCAAATTACTGCGGGATATTGTGACCGCCGCGCGCAATCTGCGGGCGGAGCTCGGCATCGATCCGAAACTGCCTCTTACCGGTACGATCTCGCGCGATGTGGATGCGGCGCTCATCGAGCGCCTGTGCGGCGTGGCTTTTGCGAAAGGCGAAGTCCCAAAATCTGGCGCGGTTCGTTCCACACCGGACTTCGATCTCTGGATCGACGTTCCCGCCGGTCAGATGGAGTTGCAGCGCAAGCGCCTGGAAAAAGAAAAGGATCAGCTGATCAAAAACATCGCCAGTTCCAAACGGCAGCTCGGCGATGAGATCTTCCTCAGCAAAGCGCCGGCGAAAATCCTCGACTCCATGCGCGCCAAACTAGCGGACTACGAAACGCAACTCGCCAACGTCGACCAGGCGCTCACTGGCCAATCACCTGGCCAATAACAACACCAGCGCCGGACTTGAGTTCGGTCCCACGGTCACGACTACAGGCTGTATCCCGGGAGCGAGGCCAGCCGGAACTGTGAAGTTAATCTGGGCGACGCCGACCAACCCGGCCGGAATCCCTGAAAAGAGAACTTTCGCCGGCATGCCGCCCACCGTCACACTCAGCGGCAATCGCGAGTGCGGCAGAAACCTGGTGGACGTGCCGGCAGCGGGTGACGCCCCCGTGGTCAGTGTCGGAGTTACATCGCCCTCGCCCGTGATAAAGATCGTCATCGACTGCGCAGGCCCGGTCTGTACGTTCGCCGGATAAATCCCCGGCGCCGAGATCGCGACCGGAAATTCACGATAGGTGATTTGCCCATTGTTGTTCAGCCCAAACACGGCCATTCCCAGCGGAGTCTCGTAGGGCACTTGAAACACAATCTCACCCGAAGCAACCGAATACAGCGGCGTGGAAACGCCATTCACCGTAGCCGAAACGCCCGCCAGTATCAGGTTGAGCGGTGCGGGCGATGTCTGCGTCAGGGACGAAGCGAGATTATCGCCCGTGACGCGCATCTGTGCGCCCGGGGCGCCGATGGGGTCTCCTGAAGCGGCATTCGAAATTCCCGTAATCGAAAGCGAGCTCGAGTTCCCCACCACCAGCGTTACCGGAACATTGATCGCCTGTGGAAATGCGTTTGCCGCCTGGAAAGTAATATAGGCGCGGTAAACTCCTTTCGACAATCCAGCGGTTGAAGCCTGTACGGTCACTTGTGCGGGACCGGCGCCGCCACCCGTGGGCGTCAACGTAAGCCACCTGGAGGTGAAGTTAGCGGGCAGAACAGAAGCTGTCCAAACGGAGTCACCGCCGGTGAAATTCAAATCGATGGAAGTGCTGTTGCTACCCGCGAAAAGTATCGTCGGGCGTGAAATGCTGAAGGTCGCAGGCGCGGCCGGCGCATTTGCATACGTAGCCGTTACGCCCGACCCAGCCTGCCCAATCTCCGCCACGCCGACGAGGGTAAACGTTTTGGTCGCCGATACATTCGCGCTGCTCCAGCAAAAATTTCCGTAAAGAACGCCATAGGGAGCAAGGCGCGTGGTGCCGAAGATCTGCTGGATCTGGCTGCTGAAATTCGTCGTGCCAATGGTCAGCGATGACAACGTTGTGAGGAATCCACTCTTCTCCTGCACCGTGAGTTGCTGCGACCACTGGCACTCCGCGGGCGCAGCGGGGTTCCTGAGCACCGTGGCCGGTACACTGCTGAGCAGAATCGACGGCCCGATCGACGGCGCGCTGGAGGGCAGAAATATCGCGGTCACCGACTGGCTCCACGTTTTTCCGCCCGTTACGTCCGCACCCGTAAAGCCGAAAACATGGGCTCCGGCGGTAGGCACAATTCCGGTTACGTTGGCGAGCGAAGTCTGTATGAACCCAAACGCCGGAATGGTCGTCTTCGGGAAAAAGGTGAGCGGAGCTGGCGCACCGTCAAAGGTGAAGCCCGTGAGTTTCGTCGGGACACCCGCCAGTTCCTGCAGCGTGACTGAGTAGGAGTAAACGCCACCCGTCTGATACACGGGATTCGGGTCCACCGACGGAACCACCAGAGAGCCCGACGACGGAATGATCAGGGTGACGCTCACGGTGTTGCCGGAGCTGCCGGTCGAAGCGTCGCCGTTGTAAAGCGCCTGCACGGTCCCATCGCCTTCCGCGATCCGTACCTCCGGAATACTGAGCACGGCCGTGGACGTCGCGTTAGCGCCTGGTGTCAGATTCACTGTGCCCAGAATGTTTTCGCTCGAAAGAAATGTCACGGTCCCCTGCGGGCTGGCCGTCCCTTTTGAGGCCACCGTGGCGGTGAGCGTGATGGTGTCGCTGAGATTGGCGTTCAGTGGCGCAGCCGTAACGGTTGTGGTGCTGAGGGTTCCGATATTCCATTCGGTCGCCATGTGGAACGCATCCACCGACCCCAGTCCGGTTGCGAGATCGTACCCAGCACCAGCGCTATAGCCCAGCAGACCGTCGACGCAGTTGGGAGTCGCCTGCGCGCACGCCACAATATTCGAGCCCGCGGTCACGTCATGGAAGACATCGGAAGTGCCCTGCGCCATGCGGTAAAGCGAGGGGTTGATGTTCCCGAGGCCTGCCTGGGGAATCGTGTTCTTCGAAACCAGATATTGATTGAGCAGCGACACCATCCCGGCGAAAATCGGCGTCCCCACAGACGTGCCGCCAATACCCGCCAGCAGCGATCCGCCCGATTGCACCAGGTACGAATCGTGAAAAACCCCCGCATTCAGCGAGACATCGGGCGTGTCGCGCGCACCGTCGTCCGGCACCCCCGGCGCCACCTGCCAATACGGCTTCGGATAGAAGGCGCTCGCCCCTCCGCCACCCGCCACCGGCGCATTGAAACCCAGGCTGTCGTTCCAGGCCGCCTCTGGGATATAGGAAAGCGCGGAGCCGAGGTTCGGGCCCGGCGTTGCCGACCAGTAAGTGCCTTTTCCCTCGTCGAACATGGTGCCGCCGATAGCGGTTACCTCGGGGAAAGACGCGGGGAACGTCACCGTGAGACCCTTGGTGGCCTGCGGAGTGGGGCTGGTGCGGTCGCAATCCGACGCGCCGCTGTCGCCCGACGAGGAAACCCACGTGATGCCTTCGGCCGCGGCCTGCTGCCCAATGACGCGGAAGTCGGGAGAATTTTCAATCTCGCAGGCGCCGAAGCTCAAGCTCAGCACAGGCGCCAGCATGTTGTCGATAGCGTAAATCGCCGATGAAAAGGCGCTCGTTGAATTGACGTAAATAATACTGGCCTTCGGGGCCACCGCGCCCGACCATTCGAGATCGAGATCGGCTTCGAGAAGAATATCGCCCGTATCCTGACCGGGATCGTCGCCGAACAACATGACCGTCGGGTCGTTCGGCGGCAGATTGAATTTCTTGCGAAAAGCGCGGATATCCGCCAGATCGATATCGGTTTCCCCGGCAATAGCGATCTTCTGGCCGGTGCCGTCGATCCCCATCGCATAGAGAGGGGAAACGTCATAAATGGTCGCGATATCGTCCGGCGCTATGTAATGCACGCCCTTACTGTTGTTGTATTCGGGTACGGCGACCGGAGTGCCGCGCAGCATTGGCCGCATTCCGAAATTGTTGAGCCCATGCAACCCCGCCACAACATTTTCGAGATCCGCTGGAATTGCCGGCTCAGTCGCGTTAGCAAAACGCGGCTTGCTGCCCGTGGTGGGTTTGTAACGGTGAATCTCCGTGTGAAATGCCCTGCCCACCGTAGCTGCCGTGCCGCTGAAAGAGATCCATTGGCGCCCGCGTCCCACCGTGTTCACGTGAAGCCCCTGCCCCTCCAGCCACTGCACAATTTTCGCCGCGTCATTCCCACTCGCGCCAAAGCGTTCGGCGAATTGCTCGGGCGTAAGCGGATTATGCTTTCCCGCGAGGAAGGCTTCGAGCCCCGGCGCAGGCTTGAGGATCAGAATCGCGTCAGCCAGCGGCATCGCCGCGTCGGCCAGCCCCAGATCCGCCTCCGGACGGGCCTTCGGGTGAACGAAACCCCTGAGCGTTTTGGTGCGCGCGGGATTGATGGGTCCGCTGAGCCGGTCGGGTGCCGCCGTAAGGAATAAAGCGGTTAAAATGGCTGCTATCAGCGAACGAAATATCATCTGGGTTCTTAAGTTGTACCATCGTTCGATTTGACTCAGCGGGGAATGGGATAATACGGCAATGGGCGTTCCTGTTTCGCAGATGTGGACGGTGGTGAGCTATGTGCTGAAACAGCGCATGGCCGGCCGTACCCGCTATCCCCTGGTTCTGATGCTGGAGCCGCTTTTCCGTTGTAATCTGGCCTGCGCCGGCTGCGGGAAAATTCAGTATCCCGCTCATGTGCTGAAGATGAATCTTTCGCCGGAGGAATGCTTCCGCGCGGTGGATGAATGCGGCGCTCCCATGGTCTCGATTCCTGGTGGCGAACCTCTGATGCACCCCGAAATCGACAGGATCGTGGAAGGTCTGGTCGCGCGCAAAAAATATATATATTTGTGTACCAACGCGCTGTTGCTTAAGGAAAAGCTGCACCTGTTTAAGCCGAGCAAATATCTGAGTTTCTCCGTCCATGTGGATGGCGACCGCGAGCATCACGATTTTTCGGTCTGCAAAGAAGGTGGCTACGAACTGGCCGTAGAAGGCATCCGCGCCGCCGTGGAAAAAGGCTTTCGCGTCACCACCAACACCACGCTGTTCGACGGCACCAACCCCGAAAACGTGCGCGGATTCTTCGACGACATGATGTCGCTCGGAGTGGAGGGCATGATGCTCTCGCCCGGCTATTCCTACGACAAGGCGCCAGACCAGCAGCACTTTCTGGGGCGCGCCCGCACTCGCCGGCTTTTCCGCGCGATTCTTTCGAACCGGAAGGCATCGTGGAAGTTCAACATGTCGCCGCTTTTCCTGGAATTCCTGATGGGGAAGC
>JBDUBZ010000314.1:0-4900 GCA_040003745.1 Terriglobia bacterium | reverse complement strand
GGAGTTAAAGGTTCGCGCCAGGGTAAGCGACTGTTGATCGAACAGTTCAACGAAAACGATTTCTCCGCTCGATATACGGTGAAGCGCTACACCAGCACCAAAAAGCACAGCGAATCCGGAGACTGGCAGCACGAGGCCATCCGTCTGGAGCCGCTCAATCCCGAATTTGAAGCGTTTGACCTCGGCCCGGACGCCTTCCGCGTGATCGCGGAGTTTGTCACCGTCCTGCCTGATTGAACGCCGCCCGATTGAACTACCGAATCCTTCGCATCCGGCTTCTCGCCTGGTTCGACGAATCCCATCGCGACCTCCCGTGGCGCCGGTCCCATGACTTCTACCCTGTCTGGCTCTCCGAAATCATGCTGCAGCAGACGCGCGTGGAAGCGGTAATTCCCTACTACGAGCGTTTCCTCGCGCTCTTTCCCGATATCGCGACGTTGGCCGGCGCGCCCGAGCACGACGTGCTGGCCCTCTGGAGCGGACTCGGTTATTACAGCCGTGCGCGCAATCTGCACCGCGCCGCCAAGCGAATCGCGGAGGAGGGCCTGCCCGCGACGTACGAAGCCGTCCTCGCCCTGCCGGGAGTGGGTGTCTACACCGCGGCCGCCATCGCCAGTATTTCTTTCAACCAGCCGTATGCCGCGCTTGACGGCAATGTGAACCGCGTGCTCAGCCGCCTGACCAATGGATCTGCGGATATTCAGGGCTCCGCACAGGCGCTGCTCCACCCACGGCGCCCGGGCGATTTCAATCAAGCCATGATGGAACTGGGAGCGCTGGTCTGTGTCCCAAAAATTCCGCGCTGCGAGCAGTGCCCACTCGAAAAGAATTGCGGGGCGCGCCTGGCCGGCACCGAGAGGGAATTGCCGGTTCGCGTGAAAAAAACTCCGGCCCGGAGGCTGGCGCTCGACCTGGTTCGGTTCGTGATTGACGAACGGATCTTTCTGGTGCGGCGCAGTGAGGAAGAACGCCGTCTGGCCGGCTTCTGGGAACTGCCGGAACGGCACCTGTTTCCCCGCCTGCGAGGAACGCTCGAAGGCGCGTTCACCCATCAGATCGTGAACGACCGGTTTGAGGTCAGCGTGTGGAAAGCCCCCCCTCCGGCCGCCCTGCCGGAAGGCCGCTGGTTCGATAGAGACGAACTCGGCGCCATCCCCCTGACGACCATGGCGCGAAAAGCTCTCGCAGTACAAAGTTGACGCTACAATAAGGCTCATGAGAAAGTGTGTTCTTCTGCTCGCCTGCACAGGCGCCTTGCTGGCTGCCGGCAGTCCCAAAACCTACACCGGAACCATTGGGGACGACATGTGCGAAGGCGACCACTCGTCCATGAAGGGCACTGATCCCACCAAATGCACCATGGATTGTGTGAAGGGCATGAAGGCGAAATACGCCCTGTGGGTCGGTAAGAAGAGCTATGTGCTGAGCGATCAGACCGTGCCCGCGCAGTACGCCGGAAAAAAGGTCAAAGTCGTCGGCACTCTTTCGAGCGGCATGGACGGTAAGGTTAAAGTCACTACGCTCAACGTTAAATCCATCGCCCCCGTTCAGTAGATGGAGGCCCGATAGATGGAAACCGCTCTGAAGCGCACGCCCCTGAATGAGGTGCATCGCGCAGCCGGCGCCAGGATGGTGGATTTCGGCGGCTGGGACATGCCGGTCCAGTATTCCGGGCTCATCGACGAACACAACACCGTTCGCAATGCCGTGGGTCTGTTCGATGTGAGCCACATGGGTGAGATCGAAATTCGCGGGCCCGAAGCCATGCAGCTGGCCGATTACGTGACCACGAACAGCGTCGCAAAGCTCCAGTGCGGACAGGCGCAGTATTCGGGACTCCTCTACGAGCATGGCGGATTCGTGGACGATATCCTCGTGCACAAAGTGGCCGACGACTCGTTCTTCCTATGCGTGAACGCCGGCAATCAGGAGAAGGATTTCGAGCACATCCGGAACGCCAACAAGTTTGACTGCGAGGTCGAATTTGCTTCGGAAAGGTACGCCCAGCTCGCCATTCAGGGTCCGAAGGCTCTCGAAACGGCGCAGAAGCTAACGGAAACTCCTCTGCAGCAGATCAAATACTACTGGTTTGCGGATGGGATGTTCGCGGGGGTTCCCGCGCGCATCGCCCGCACCGGCTATACCGGTGAAGACGGTGTCGAAGTCTACACCGCACCCGAACATGCGGTCGTTGTCTGGAACGCGATCATGGAAGCGGGCAGGCCATTCGGAATCAAGCCCTGCGGTCTCGGCGCGCGCAACACGCTCCGGCTGGAGAGCAAGATGGCGCTCTATGGGCATGAAATCTCCGATTCCATCACACCGCTCGAGGCCGATCTCGGGTGGATCGTCAAGCTCGGCAAAGGCGATTTCATCGGACGCGAAGCTCTCGTCAAACAGACGCCCACCCGCAAACTGGTGGGTTTCGAAATGCGCGGCCGCGGCATTGGCCGCGATGGCTACGAAGTTCTGCTGGAAGGCAAACCCGCGGGCTGGGTGACGAGCGGTTCGCCGTCGCCCACGCTCAATAAAAACATCGGCCTCTGCTATCTGCCGCTCGAGCGGTCGAGGCCCGGTGAGAAGATCGAAATCGTCATCCGAAATCAGGCGGTAGAGGCCGAGACCGTGCCCACGCCCTTCTACAAGAGGTCTCAATGAACTATCCGGAAAACTTCCGTTACACCAAAGAGCACGAGTGGGTCAGTCTGACGGGCGATATGGCGACCATTGGGATCACCTTCCATGCACAGGAGGAACTGGGCGACATCGTGTACGTCGATGTACCGAAGGCCGGGACAAAGGTCTCAAAGGGCTCCACCTTCGGCTCCGTGGAATCCGTGAAGGCCGTTTCCGATATCTATGCGCCGGTGTCGGGCGAGGTCACTGAAGCCAATGCGATACTGGCGTCCGCTCCCGAGAAACTCAATGCCGATCCGCATGAATCCGCATGGCTCATCAAGGTCCGCGTAAAAGATGCCGCCGAATTTAACAATCTTATGACCGCTTCCGAGTATCAAACGTACGTGGGAGCGGAACACTAAACTTGCGCTATCTTCCGAAGTCTGACTCCGAGCGACAGGAGATGCTCAAGGCCTGTGGCCTGCGCTCCGCCGAAGAACTGTTTTCGCAGATCCCGGCGGATGCGCGCCTGAACCGGCCGCTCGATCTCGCGCCGGGCATTTCCGAATACGAGATCGTCGATTATTTCCGCGCCCGCGCGGAGAGTTCCGCCGCCGGTTACGTCTCGTTCCTGGGCGCCGGTGTTTACAACCACTACCGGCCCACCGTGGTCGACACCGTGGTTTCACGCGGCGAATTCCTCACGTCCTACACGCCCTATCAATCCGAGATTTCCCAGGGAACGCTCGTGACCATCTTTGAGTTTCAGACTATGGTCTGCCAGTTGACCGGCATGGACGTCGCCAACGCGTCCATGTATGACGCTTCGACGGCTGTACCGGAAGCGGCCATGATGTCCGTGCGGGTGACCGGCCGCCAGAAGATTCTGGTCGCGCGGTCGGTGCATCCGGAATACCGCGAAGTGCAGCGCACTTACGCGAGGACCCAGGGGCTGCCCATCGAAGAGTTCGCCTACAATGCCGCGACCGGCGAGATCGATCTGGAGGATCTCGCAGCGAAGCTCGACGAGGAGACGGCCTGCGTTATCATCCAGTCGCCCAACTTCTTCGGCATCGTGGAGAACGTGCGCGCGGCGGCGGATCTGGCGCACGCCCAGGGCGCGCTGCTGGTGTTCGTGTTCTCGGAAGCCGTTTCGCTGGGGATTCTCGATCCGCCGCGCGACGCCGATATTGTCGCGGGAGAATTGCAGTCGTTCGCGATTTCCCCCAGCTATGGCGGGCCGTTCGCGGGCATCATCGCGGCCAAAGAAAAATATATTCGGCAGCTGCCGGGGCGGCTCGTGGGACAAACCACGGATTCACGCGGCGACCGCGCCTTCTGTCTCACTCTGGCAACGCGCGAGCAGCATATCCGCCGTGAGAAAGCCACATCCAACATCTGCACCAATCAGGCGCTCATCGCGCTGATGGCCACGGTCTTCATGGAGCTTTACGGGAAGGAAGGGCTGCGCGAGCTGGCGCGCCAGAATCTCTCGAAGGCGCATTATCTCGGCGCAAAAATTAAACCGCTGTTCAGCGGACCTTATTTCAATGAGTTCGTGACGGCTCCCGGCGCCACGCCCGTTGCGGTCGTCAACAACAGGCTCCTCGATAAGAAGATCGTCGGCGGGCTGCCGCTCGCGAAGTTCTATCCCGAACTGAGCGCTTCCATGCTGCTCTGCGCCACCGAAATGACGAAGCGGGCCGATATGGATACCGTGGCGGAGGCATTCCTGTGATTCGCAAAGTCCGTCCGCATATTTCGCAAAACGAAAAGCTGATTTTCGAAAACAGCTCGCCCGGCAAGATCGGGTACCAGCTGCCTCCGCTCGACGTGCCCGATGTCGACCCCGCCGAAGCCCTGGGCAAAGACAATGTCCGCGAAGAGATCGCGGGCTTTCCCGAGGTCAGCGAAGTGGAAGTGGTCCGCCATTTCACGCGGCTCTCCACCTGGAATTACGCCATCGATCTCGGCATGTATCCGCTCGGCTCCTGCACCATGAAGTACAACCCGCGCATCAATGAGGCCGTGGCGCGTCTCGAGGGTCTGGCCTGGGCGCATCCTTATCAGCCCGAGAGCCTGTCGCGCGGCGTCATGGAAGTGATGGCGAAGCTCGAAGACGCGCTGTGCGAAATCACCGGGCTCGACGCCGTCACGCTGCAGCCCGCCGCTGGGGCACATGGCGAACTTACGGGCATCCTTCTGGTACGGGCGTTTCTCGAGGCGCAGGGCAATGCGCGGAAGACGATCCTGGTGCCCGATTCTGCCCACGGCACCAATC
>JBDUBZ010000037.1:0-16600 GCA_040003745.1 Terriglobia bacterium | reverse complement strand
CGGGAGTTCATCACCCGTGTCTTTAGCGGTCTTGCCCGTCTTGCGCCAGACCAGCCACGAATGCATCAAAGGGTCCATGGCGCCATCTAGCACCCGGTCGACATCGCCGATCGAGAGCTTCGTCCGGTGATCTTTGATCATCCGGTACGGCGCCAGCACATAGCTGCGAATCTGACTGCCGAAGTTGATCTCCAGCTTCGAGGCCTCGGTTTTGCGCGATTCCTCGCGCTTCTTCTCAAGCTCGAATTCATACATCTTGGCGCGCAACTGCTTCATCGCGCTATCGCGGTTCTTATGCTGCGACCGCTCGTTCTGGCACTGCACTACAATGCCCGTCGGGAAGTGGGTAATGCGGACCGCCGAATCCGTCATGTTGACGTGCTGGCCGCCCGCCCCGCCCGCCCGGAAAGTGTCGATGCGCAGATCGCCTTCCTTGATATCGATCTTGATCTCGTCATCGATCTGCGGATAAACGAACACCGAAGCGAACGACGTATGCCGCCGCGCATTGGCATCGAACGGCGAAATGCGCACCAGCCGGTGGACGCCGATCTCAGACTGCAGCAGACCATAGGCATTCACGCCGTTCACCTCAAACGTGACCGACTTGATGCCCGCGCCTTCGCCCTCCAGCCGGTCGGTGATCACCGTCCCAAAACCATGGCGCTCGGTCCAGCGGAGATACATGCGCATCAGCATCTCGGCCCAGTCCTGCGACTCGGTGCCGCCGGCGCCCGGGTGGATCGTCATGATGGCCGGCAGCCGATCGTTCTCGCCCGAAAGCAGCATCTGCGTTTCGAGACCCTCGAGCACTTCCGCGTAAGTCTTGATATCGCGTTCAATATCCGGCTGAACGGCCTCGCCTTCGCGCGCAAGCTCGAAGAGCGTGTCCAGATCTTCGGTCAGCGAAGTGACCCTGGCGCTGTTCTCGATGGCCTCTTCGAGACGCTTGCGCTCCTGCATGACCTTCTGGCTTCGCTCGGGCTGAGACCAGAAATCCGGAGCCGAAATCTGGGCTTCGGTGCTGTCTAGTTCCAGCTTCTTTTTAGGCGCGTCAAAGATAACTCCGAACGGCAGATGCCTGTTCGCGCAAGGGCGAGTATTCGCGTTCCAGTTCTTCGAGCGTCATAGAATCAGCATACAATCGCCGTACGAAAAGAAGCGATACCGGGCCTCCACGGCATGCCTGTAGGCGGCCAGCGCGAACTCAGTGCCGGCCAGCGCGCAGACCAACAGCAGGAGACTGGTCCGGGGCAGATGGAAGTTGGTCAGCATCGCCCCCACCCGCTTGAACTGGTACCCCGGATAGATGAAGAGGTTGGTGCTGCCCGACCGCCGCTCCGTAAGCGCCGCCGATTCCACCGTGCGTACACAGGTTGTCCCCACAGCCACCACTCGTTCGGCACCTTCAATAAGGTTCCACGATTCCTCCTCCACGGAATAGCGCTCGTAGTGCAATTGATGGTTCTCGAAATCCTCACGCTCGATCGGCTGGAACGTCCCCAGCCCGACATGGAGGGTCACCTTTGCTATATCCGCCCCCGCGGCACGAACTCGACCGAGAGACTCCGGGATAAAGTGCAATCCCGCCGTTGGCGCAGCCACCGAGCCACGCTCCCGGGCAAAGACGGTCTGATACCGCTCGCGATCCTCCACCGCTTCCTCACGCTTGATGTAAGGCGGGAGCGGCATATGGCCCAGCCTGTCGAGAGCTGCATAGACATCCACGGCTGCGGGGAAGCGAACGACGCGTCCCCCTCGTTCACCGTGTTCGACGACCTCGCAGAAAAGCCCCTCGCCGAACTGCACGACCGCACCCACGCGCAGCTTCCGGCCAGGGCGCACCAGCGCCCGCCAATCCCGGGCATCCGGCGTAACTGGCTCCAGCAGCATGACTTCCGACCTGCCATCCTCGCTGAACAGCCGCGAGGGCAGCACTCGCGAGTCGTTCACCACCAGGCAATCCCCAGGCCTCAGGAACTCCGGCAGATCGCGGAACGTGCGATCTTCCCAGCACTGCCGATCCCGATGCAGGACCAGCATGCGGGCGGCATCGCGCTCAGCGGGCGGCTCCTGCGCGATCAGCCCGGGCGGAAGCTGGTAATCGAAATCCGACAGCCTCATTGCAGGGGAAGAAACGACACCGTACTCTTCGCATCCACATGATTGAACTGCATGGGATACGCAGTGCCCGCATACCAGGCATCGAACTGGTCGCGATAATGACGCGACGCCACATGCCCCGATTCCCCGAGCGCCAGAGTCATCAGCGAGTCGTCCCAGTTCGCCAGCGAGACGTTAATCCGCTCGGATGGATTCAGGAGCCGCGTCGTCTGCTTCACCGTGGTGGCGCCCCCACTCATGGGTACCGGCCCCACATCGAACCACTTGCCGATCACCGGAACCCTGGTAACCACCGGATTCGGCGCCGAAAGATACATATACCTGCCCCACTTCCAGCGCGCCGGATCTCCGCCCTGCATGCGCCGCCCTTCTTCCATCGCATCGGCAAAACACTGCAGCAGGAACTGAGTGTAATCGCCAAACCAGCCCGCGGGCCGCTCCTTCAGCAATCGCTCCGTCACGGCCGCTGAAATCTGGATCTCATATAAGGTCCCATTCCCGGGCGATGCGCGCTCCGCCATTCCCTTCCTGATGTACTGAAATGCCAGCGTGGTTACGAACGGCTCCGGCCGGTCCTTATCCATCTGGCCGTCCCACTTGCGCAGCATATCGATGATGCCGTTAAAGTGCGGATCGGAAGCACCATGGCTGGTATAAGCGCCCACCAACTGCTGCGCCACGAACTTATTGAACCCGCTATAAACATCCTTCTCAATGCGCAGGCTGTCTTCCGGCTTGAGCTTGTTGCCCCCCGCGTTCAGCATGTCGCGGATCTGCCGGGCGCGATCGTCCGACCCGAAATTGCCCTGCACGCGATACGGATAATCCGCCGGAAATGGATCCTGATTCGACGTCACCAGCACGCCGCCCCGCGGGTTATAAGCCCGCGGAAGCTGCTCGAAAGGGATGTAGCCATCCCACTCGTTTTGACCTGTCGAGCCATCCACCGGAATGTCGCCCTGGTAGTTGCGCCGCACCGGCAGTTTGCCCGCTGCCTGATAGCCGATGTTGCCATCGACGTCCGCATAAACGAAGTTCTGGCCGGGCCCGCCGAAACGCCCGAGCGCAGTCCTGAACTCCGCCCAGTTGCGGGCGCGATCGATATCCAGAAACACATTCTGGAAAACACCCGGCTGAGCGGCACTCCACTGCAGTGTCATGATGCGCCCGTTCGATTCCTGAAAGACCGGGCCATGCCGGGTCACCCAGATGTTGATCTCTTCCGGCTGCCTGCCCCGGATCACGATCAGTTCGCGTTCCGGGCGGGCCTGCTCCACCTTGCCCGCGAACTCATAACGGCCGCTGCGCAGGTCCATCTTCTCGACGTACAGATCCTGCACGCTGAAGCCGAGATTAGTCTCGCCCCAGGCGATGCGGTCATTGTGACCCGCGATGATTCCCGGAACGCCCGGGAAGGTAACTCCCGCGACGTTCAGGCCAGGCGCCGTGAGATGGGCCGCGTACCAAATCTCAGGCACATTGAATTCGAGATGCGTGTCGTTCGAGAGCAGCGGCCTGCCACTGGCCGAATGCGCCCCCGAGACAACCCATGCGTTCGAACCCGGCCGGGCATCCTCCAAAACAGACAGCCCGGGAATGGTGGGGAACAGGTAGTTCACCTTCGCCGCATCGCCCGTCCGCAGCATCTGATCCTTCACCATCTTGATCTTCCAGTCGCTCGCAAGAGTGCGGAACATCTGCAACCCCACCAGCAGGCTGTCGACCACGCTCCATGGATGCGGGTCGTAGCCGAGCAACGTAAACTCAACCCCCCAGCGCCCATGGTGCGATTCGATATACGCATTGACTCCCCGTGCGTAAGCCGCCAGCGCCGCTTTATCCGGCGCCGAGAGAGTGGTGTAAATCTGTTCAGCAACGCGCCGCATACGGATGTGGCGCGCGTCGCGATCCGCCTCGAGGCCGCCTTCTCCGATCACCTCGGAAAGCTCTCCCGAAGCAAGCCGCCGCAGCGCGTCCATCTGCCACATGCGGTCTTCCGCGGTGACATAACCCTGGACGAACAGAGCATCATCCAAAGTGCGCGCCTTGATGTGCGGGATCCCCTGGGCATCGCGGGATAGCTCCACGGGCTGCGTCACCAGTGAACGGATGGTCCCGGAAGTCTGCGGCAGGGCGCGGTAAACGTACCAGTAGAATGCAATGGCGGCCGCGAGCAGCGCGATCGCGATGAGCGTATTGATTACGATCAGAAAGCGGCGCAAGGTTTCAGTGCGCGCCCTTGATCGCCCACGCCAGAACGGCCCCGCCCACGATTACCCGGTAGATGGCAAACGGCACGAAACCCCGGCGCCTCACCCAGTGCATAAACCACGCGACCACCGCATACGCCACCAGGAACGAAACTACAAAGCCGATGCCCAGCACTACCTTTTGATGCGAATCGAGCGGCGCCGGTGAGGTCTTCAGGTACTTCAGGAAGTCGTAGCCGGTTGCCGCGATCATGGTCGGAATCGAAAGCAGGAACGAAAATTCGAGCGCCGCCGCCCGGGAAAAGCCCGCGATCTGCCCGGCCGCAATGGTCGCCATGGAGCGCGACGTTCCGGGAAAGATGGCGGACAAGTTCTGGCACAGGCCGATCCATATGGCCTGACCGAGACCCATTTGTTCGACGTCTTCGACCGCGCCGCCGCGCTCGCCATACATGGCATCGACCATCCACATGACGATGCCGCCTACGATCAATGCCGATCCCATGAGCATCAGGTTTTCGAGATTTTTCCCGATCACCTTTTTGAGCAGGAACGCCGGCCCCGCCGTACACAGGAAGGCGATCATCACCAACGTGAGCGGATGGTTCAGAGCGTTCCGGTTGCCGCGCTTTCCCCGTGGGAAGGTCGTCAAAAATTCGCCGATGCGCGCGCGAAAGAAGATCGGCAGGCAGAGGATGGCGCCCAACTGGATCACGATCGCGAACATCTTCCAGTACCCGTCCGCGAGATCGATGCCGAGCAGCGCTTCGGAAATACGCAGGTGCGCGGTGGAGCTTACAGGCAGGAATTCGGTGAGCCCTTCGACCACCCCGAGAATCGCGGCGAGTAAATAGTCGTTCAACTTCGCATAGTAGCGCGTTGGCTATGCTCAAAACGAAATGAGAATTCCGCCTCCGGGAAAAATGGTGGAGGCCGGCAAGGCGCGGCTGCATGTTCAGGTGCAGGGCTCGGGCAGGCCGGTGGTAGTGCTCGAGGCCGGAATTGCCGCCAGTTCGCTGAGCTGGGCGCTGGTGCAGAGCGAAATCGCTCGGTTCACCTGCGTCATGAGTTACGACAGGGCCGGATTTGGCTGGAGCGGCGAGGCTCCTTTCCGCAATCGCGGTGGAGCGGCTGCCGACGATCTTGCCTTGCTGCTGCATAATACGGGCCTCCCCGCCCCTTTCATCCTTGTGGGCCACTCTTTCGGCGGCCTTATCGTGCGTATCTTCCAACAGCGTTATCCCGAGCTTGTCGCCGGGCTGGTTCTGGTCGACCCCGTGGTGCGAGCCGAATGGCGCGAGATGACGCCCGAGCGGGCGGCGATGCTGGCCCGCGGCGTCCGTTTGTCGCGACGCGGCGCTCTGCTCGCCAAACTCGGCATCGTGCGGGCCGGCCTGAACGCTCTGATCGGCGGATCGCAGCGCTTCCCTCAATTACTCGCCCGCGCCTCTGCCGGGGGCGCCTCATCCGTTGCCACCCGCTTTGTGAAGCAGGTCCAGATGCTGCCGCCGGAACTCTGGCCCGCTATAGCCGGCCACTGGAGCGAAGCCCGCAGCTTTCAAGCTATGGCCGCCAATCTCGAAGGGCTGCCCGCCAGCGTGGCCGAAGTCGACGAAGCCCTGCCGATGCGGGACATTCCCGTGACCGTGATCTCCGCCGGAAAAGGCAACCCGGAACATGCCCGCGAGGCCGCGCTATCGGCGCGCGGACAGCTCATTTCCGCCCCAGAATTCGGGCACTGGATTCAACTCGACGCGCCGCAGCTGGTGGTCGAAGCAGTACGCAGTATGGTGACGGATTACTGAATGCGAAAGTCCCAGAAACGCCCGTCGATTTTGCCTTCCTTGTACTCCATCACCGCGTAGTCGCCTTTCGGCAGATCTTCCTGCGGCCAGATCTTGTAGAGGCCGCTTTCGGTTAACTGTTTCGAGAAAATCTGGATCACGTCGCGCTCTTCGATGACTTCCTTCGAGACCGGCACGATGGTGATGCGCTCGACAATGCGCACCCCCCCCTTTGGGGTGAGCTTAACGAGGGCGAAGGAATTTTCCCCCGAAAGCTGCAGATAAAATTCCGGCCGCGTCTCCCTGACGATGTTCTCCGAGTGATCGAGGTTCATTTCGAGGGTCGCTTTTCCCGGAATCAACGGGATGGGCGACAGGGCCGATAAAAGATTGCGCCCCTTCGCGTTGTGCACGCTGGCATCCGCCAGTTTGAAGATCCGCAGCTGATCGTTCTCGAGCATATAAACTCCGCTATCCTGCGGGATTTTCAGGATCTCCTTCAGCAGATCGCGGCGGGCGGCATCCTCTTCTGAAATCTCTTTCGCCTGCTTATCGATGGTGGCGCGTTTGGCCGAAGATTCGGCGTCGGTGCGCTTCACATCGACCAGCTCCGCAGGGATTTCCTCATACTCGCCGCGTTCGGTGGCGTAGAACTTCACGCGGTCGCCCTCGACCTTGTATTCGCGCACCAGCTGGAAGGTGCCGTCCTTCATGTAGAGCTTGAAATTGGCGGCGCTGAGACAGGAGACAAACGCAAGGAAGATGAAGAGGGACGCGACTGAAAGTCGCGTGTCCGAGCTGCGGACCCGTTTCCACATTAAATCAGTCCTCTTGCTCAATTTTAACGCGCGTGAAGGACGCGGATACGGTGGTTCTCGGTATCGGCTATATAGAGCACTCCTTTCGAATCGACAAACACTCCATGAGGCCTCGCCAGCGCGGCTTTGCGCGGGTCGCCGTCCTCGCCATCGCCACGTTCCCCGGTTCCCGCCACGGTGGTGATGACGCCATTCCGGTCCACACGGCGGATGACGTGGTTTTCGGTATCCGCTATATAGATGCTGCCGTCCGGGGCGGCGGCTACGCCTTTGGGCCCGTTCAGACGCGCCTGCCGGGCGTCCCCGCCATCGCCCGAGAATCCCTTTTCACCCGAGCCCGCGAACCGGAACATCCGGCCGCTCTTTGGATCCAGGCGGTAAATCGCATTTCCTTCACGCAGCGCGAGGTAATAAGTCCCCTGGGCACTGATCGCCAGCGCCCTTGGTCCGTCGAGCGGGGAGTTCGCGGCGACCGCGCCATCTTCGACGCTCCCCCTTTTCCCGGTTCCCGCCCAGGTCGCCATCACTCCGGTCGCGGGATCGAGACTGCGAATGCGAAAGTTCAGGATGTCGCAGATCAGGAGCAGGCCCGCCGGGGTGAACGCGATGCTGTGCGGCTGCCGAAGCTGCGCCTGCACGGCCGGCCCGCCATCGCCGCCGAACCCTTCCGCGCCTGTGCCCGCCACTGTCGAAATGCGATGGGTCGCGTGATCGATCCGCCGGACGACGTGATTGGTCCGGTCGCAGAAATAGAGGTCGCGCGCACGGTTGAAGGCCAGCTCGTAAGGCTCATCCATGGTGGCGGCGGTTGCGAAGCCACCATCGCCAGAGTTGCCCTTCTGCCCCGTTCCGGCGATCACTTCCAGCTTTCGCGACTTCAGATCGAGGCGGGTGATCCGGTGATTGCCGACTTCGCAGAAATAGAGACCGCCATCGGGTCCGACTGCGAGCCCGAAGGGCTGATCGAGCTGCCTCGAGGAAATTGCGCTTCCCGCCGCGCCTGTTCCCGCTATCGTTATTAATGTCTGCGCCGGCAGGGCCAGCACACTGACGCACCAAAAGGTCACAAGTCGCATAACTTTCACACTGGATTGTATCTTTCAGGCGTGAGAAACTAACCGCAGTACACTCTGCATGCGTCGACGAGCCATATCGGTCTGCATACTGCTCGCCGGTTTCCCGCTTTTCACCTCCGATAAGCTTTTCGCCTCCGATAAGAAGAGAGATCCCAATGAAATCGGCGACCGCAAGGTAGCGGGCAGCCTCAACCGCTACAGCCTCGAACAGGAACTCGCTCTTGGGCGCCAGCTTGCCATCGAAGTTCAGAAGCAGACCAAAGTCGTCGACGATCCGATTATTTCGGAATATATCAATCGCATCGGGCAGAATATCGCCCGCAATTCCGACGTCACTTTCCCGGTCTCGTTCACGCTGATCGAGGGCGACGATGTCAACGCTTTTACGCTGCCCGGGGGACACGTTTATATCAATACCGGGGCGCTGCGGCTTTCCGACAACGAAGCGGAACTGGCCTCCGTGCTGGCGCATGAAGTGGGACATGCCGCCGCGCGCCACGCCACGAGGCAGGCGACCCGCGACGACGTGCTCAACATGGCCACGATCCCGCTGATTCTGTTTGGCGGCTGGACCGGGCTCGCCGCGCGCCAGGCTGTCGGCATCGCCGGACCGCTGGCGCTCTTTCATTTTTCGCAGGCCTTCGAGACCGAGGCCGATCTGCTGGGCGTCCAGTATCTCTGGAAGGCCGGCTACGATCCGAGCGCGAGCGTGGACATGTTCGAGCGGATCGAATCGACCGAGCGCCGGCGGCCGGGGAGCGTGGCGAAGCTTTTCCGGACGCACCCGCTGACGTCGGACCGCATTGCGAAGACCCAGAAGAATATCGACCAGTTGCTGCCCTCGCGCCCTTCGTGGGTGCTGAACACTTCGGAGTATGAGGATATCCGCGAGCGGCTGAAGCAGATCGCCCCGGAGCGCAAGGCCGAGGACAAGAATTCCAACCGCCCGGCTGTGCCCACTTTGCGCCGGCTGCGGGATTAGCCGCCGGACACCCAAGCCGGATACCCCCCAAAACCACCCTTTCGATCCCCCCGCGATCCCCGCGCCGGGATCCGGCCGGGTTCGCTGGGGTTCTCGCGGGGTTCGTTCGCGGGATCGTTTTTCGGGGCTGGAGCTTTGCTTTCAATGCATCTCCGGGATCGCAGCCGATATTTTTAGTTCCTCCCGCCGCCAGGCGCGGTGCTTATGAAAAAGAGTCATGGCGCGGTTGTAGAGCCGGTCGTGGCGATTTTCGGTGCGGCTCATGTGTTCAGTCCACGGTGAGCCATTGACAAGGGCGTTACAGGCGATGACGGTGAGATCAATGGGCGGGCTGCCGGAAGCGGGGGCGCTGGTGAAGGAACTGGCGGGGTCTAAGTTGGCGGGGTCCGGCCTGGCAGGCCCGAATGTGGCGGCGGGCCCGCGCGCCTTGGCAACTTCGGCGGCGATGGTTGCCTTTTCGAGCGCCCAGAAGCGCATCTGACGCCAGCGGGCCACGGCCATGCTCTCGACCAGCTGGATCTCGACGGGAGATTCGGGGAGGAGCTCGGCGTGGAGCGCGTCGACGAGTTCGCCGAACCTTTCCGCGGATTCCCCGTCGAGGACGACCGTTCTGGCGAGAGGGCCGAGGCTGGAACGGCTGTGGGCGGAGTTGAACTTGCCCTGGGGTGTGACGGGGCCGCGGGATTTTTTGCCGTTGGCGCGGGCCGCTTCGATTTGTTTTTCAGTTGGGGTGCGGTTGTTCAGCATGATTGTGATTCCCTTTTTGATCGAGTGATTTTTTGGATCTGGATGGCTCGGCTTTGCTATGCGGCTTCAGTATGCCGGTGAGGAGCGAGAAATCGGGGGCGTGGACGGGACCTGATTTTACGGGCGGGGCCGTATTTTCACAGGGATGGGCTGTGGAAACGATTATTTTCCGGGGTTGTGAATGCGCTTCTGGTGACGCGGGGAGAGGGGGTGGACAGGAGCCGTCCGGCCGGAATAATTTGCCCAACCGGACTCGCCTGGCGGGGATCCGGAATAATGGGAAAGGGCTGGCTTCAGCCAGTTTGTTTCTAGAACGCAAGGAGCGGCCTGCGATCACCGCACGGGCTGATAAAGGTATTTTTGAAAGCTGGCGAAGAGGTGCCCAATCTCGTCCGGGCGGCCCAGGTCGGCGAATGCATCCGCAATCGCGTTTCGATACTTCAATTTGAGGAGCGGCGTCAACTTCACGCGGTCGAGTTCTTCCACGCCCTCGTTCACGTAGTGCGCGAGGACAAAATTGAGGAAAGCCTGCTGCTTACTGTTGAACCGGACGCCGATCTCCGCTCTGGCTCCGTTCGCTCGTTCTTCACGCGTCAGGGGTGGCAGAGCGTAAGCCACGTGGGCCAGCACGTCGAAAAGGTCGCTTTTCTCAGCGTCGATTAACTTCTGCATTTCGGCCATCTGGTCGTGACCGATACCCTTTTCGGCCAGCCCTTCCAGTAACTTCGCACGCGTATCGGGGTCGCCCCAGAGAGCCCGCAGTTCGTCTTCGTCGCGGAAGAACTCCGGCAGCTTCCCGAACAGCAATTCCATGAACTGGTGGGACGACATCGGCCGGCCATCGGTATGCCAGAAGCTGGTCATCATCATGTGCTGGATAGCGCGCTCTTTCCCGTCCGCAAGCCTGACCTTGATCCTGGGCGGGCGCGGCATGGGGCCCGGTCCTGGTGGCAGGGGAGGATCGGCAGGGTCAGGGATCGCCCTCGGGAGTCCCGGAGGCGCAGGCGGGTCCGGCTCGACCGGCTCCCCATCCCATTCCGGATCGTTGAAGTGGTGATAAGCCTTCACGAAGTCGTAGATGGTGAAGTAGTCTTTCCCGTCATACAGGCGGGTGCCCCGTCCGATGATCTGCTTGAACTCGATCATGGAATTGACGGGGCGCATCAGCACGATATTGCGCACGTTGCGCGCATCGACGCCCGTGGAAAGCTTTTGCGAAGTCGTGAGGACGGTGGGGATACTCTTCTCGTTGTCCTGAAAATCGCGGAGGTGCTGGTCCCCCAGAGCGCCATCGTTGGCGGTCACGCGCTGGCAGTAATTGGGGTCTTTGCTGGTCTTGAACTGGTTCACCAGATCCCGGACGGCCAGCGCATGGTCCTGGCTGGCGCAGAAGACCAGTGTTTTCTCTTTCTGGTTGATTTGGCCCAGAAAGACTTTGACGCGGTGTGCTTCGCGCTCCCTGATCTCGATGATCTTGTTGAAGTCGGATTCGACATAGCGGCGGCCACCCTCCACTTCTCCCTCAATAACCTTGTCGTCCGGTGTGTATATGTATTCGTCGAGGGTGGTGGCGATCTGTTTCACCTTGAACGGTGTCAGGAACCCGTCGTTGATGCCGTCTTTGAGCGAGTAGATGTAAACCGGTTCGCCGAAATAGGCATAAGTGTCTACGTTGTCCCGCCGCTTCGGCGTTGCCGTCAATCCAAGCTGCACTGCCGGCGAGAAATACGTCAGAATCGCGCGCCACGTGCTCTCGTCATTCGCTCCCCCGCGATGGCACTCATCAATTACGATGAAGTCGAAAAAGTCCGGTGGATACTCCCCAAAATAGGGCCACGGCCTCCCATCCTTCGGTGGTCCGCTAAGAAACGTCTGAAAAATGGTGAAGAACAGGCTCCCGTTTTTGGGTACCTTGCCCTTTTTCCTGATATCGTCCGGGGCGATCCGGACCATGGCGTCTTCAGGGAACGGGCTGAAGGCGTTCCAGGCCTGATCGGCGAGAATGTTGCGATCCGCCAGGAACAGGATGCGGGGACGGCGCGATGGCGGACCGCCTGATTTCCAGTCGGCGAGATTCCAGCGGCTTTGGAACAGCTTCCACGCGATCTGAAAGGCGATGAAGGTCTTGCCGGTGCCGGTGGCCAAGGTGAGGAGAATACGCTGCCGGTCCGCAGCTACGGCTTCGAGCACCCGTGTGATGGCGATGTCCTGGTAATAGCGGCCCTGAAAATACCCGCCCTTGTCTTCGAACGGCACGGCGGCGAAGCGGTCGCGCCATGCGTTTTGCTCGGCGAACGTAAACGCCCAAAGCTCTTCCGGCGAGGGATAGGCCTCCACCGCGCTCTCCGCCCCTGTTTCCATGTCGACGCTGTAGATGCCCTGCCCATTGCTCGAATACGCCGAGCGCACCGCCAGTTTCCCGGCGTAATTCTTCGCTTGCGCCACACCCGCCGTCAGGGGTTCGTCCCACGCCTTGGCCTCCAGCACGGCGAGTTTCGTGTTTCGATAGACGAGAACGTAGTCGGCGGTGAGCGACTTGCCGCGCTTCCCAGGACCCTCAATCCGACCCGGCGCAATCGGGTATTCCCGATGCACGCGACTCCCTTCCACCACGCCCCAGCCCGCGGCTTTCAGCGCGGGGTCGATATGCTCGGCTCTGGTTTCGGCTTCGTTCATGAACTTTGGACCAGCGGCGTATCAGTCGTTTTGTTTTCTTTAAGACGATGCGGAAGGCCGCGCCAGCACGTTCAGCGTCAAGTGACTCCACCGCGCGAATCCGCGGTCGAATGTCACCATCTCATACCATATCCATCGGCGAACGCCGCAAGATAAGGATCGGTCCAACTGGAAACTCCCGCCGTCTTATGCCTCATCATGCCGATCCACGCCGCATCGAGGCCCGGGGGCTCAAGCTCGAAGAAAACCCGTTTGTCCGCAAGGACCTCGTGCGCGATCTTCCACGCGCGTTCAATCGAATAGACTCCGGCAGGCAGAACTTTCGGATTCGTCAGCAGCCGCATCAAACCCATCTGCGTCACGCGGCAAATCGCGACCGAATCCGGCTCGCGCGCCTCAAACCACCTGCGCGCACTTTCATGATGGATATGTCCCGATGCCACCAGGGCGAGCAGAACTTGACGTCAGGAAGCGAGATCGTCAAGAGCAAATATCTCGTCGATTTCGGTCCCGGTAACAGGCTGGATCATGCCTGTCTCCTCTTTGGAAATCAGGGGAAAGTGGACTACCAGTCGAGCAGGCATCCGGCGCCCGACCGCACTTTTGCGGCGTTCGACGTGCTCAGACACGAGAAGCCGGATCAGACCGTTCAGGCTGGTCCCTTCTTCTTCGGCCATTTCTTCGAGCCGATGGGCCAAAGCCTCTGGTAGTTGTAGTGGAGCTTGCATGTTTGCAAATATCCAAGTTTCTTAAATTTTAGCGCGGGGTCGATATGCTCGGCTCTGGTTTCGGCCTCGTTCATGCTCATCCGGATTTTGATTCGATCGGGTATCAGTCCGCGGACTTAAATTTACCGCTTTTCCGAGTCTTCCGCCCGGTTGGCGGTTTAGTTGACGGTGCAGTCGCTTTCGCCGCGCTCAGCTTCTTCACCCTGCCCTCCAGTTCCGGCAACGCTTCCCCCAACTCAGGGCGGTTCCGTTCCTGTAACCCGGCGGCGGCCATCTCCGCCTCCTCCTCTGCTTCCAGACTCGCCCGCCGCCTCTCCGCGAATTCCTCGTACTCCGCGGTCGCCTTCTTCTCCGCCGCCTCCCGGCTCAACCGCCCCACATTCGGCAGCACCGCGCGTTCGTTGAACCGCAGAAAATCGTCCAGCCGCGTCTTCCAGTCCCGCAGGAATATCTGTTTTCGCCGTCGTGCCTGATCTTCCGCAAAATCGAGGAACATCACGACAATCCGGTTCAGTTCCGCAATTTCGTCCTCATGCAGATAGTTCTTCGCCACCGCCACATCGCCCTTGCGCACAACAGAGCCCTTCCACGTCGTCAGCCCCATGTTGGCCTTTTGCGCATTGGCCCTGGCGGCGATCAGTTCCGGCGCGGTCATCCCCGCGGCAGCGAAATGCAGCTTATTCTGGATCGTTTGGAAAAATCGCTGCGTTTCCGCTTCCACCGGAGCGTAGTCGGCCGCAAGTGCCAGAATTTCCCGCACCCGCAGATACATCCGCCGCTCGCTGGCCCGGATATCGCGAATCCGTTCCAGCAATTCATCGAAGTAGTCTGGCTGCCCAGGGCCGGGAGGGTTCTTCAGCCGCTCGTCGTCCAGCGTGAAGCCTTTGACCAGATATTCCGTCAACCGCTCCGTCGCCCACTGCCGGAACTGCACCCCCCGCGCACTCCGAACCCGGTAGCCGACCGCCAAAATTGCCGGCAGACTGTAATGGAGCAGGCTTCGCGAGATCTCCCGCCCCCCTTCCATTCGAACTTGTAAGTAATCCTTACAAGTTGCCCCCACCTCCAGTTCTCCGTCCGCAAAAACGGCCTTCAGGTGCAGGGTGACGTTCTGGGGCGTCGTCTGGAACAGCTCCGCCATCTGGGCCTGCGTGAGCCACAAGGTCTGCCCGTCGAAGCGGCATTGGACGCGTGTCTGCCCGTCCTCGGTCCGGTAGAGGATCAGGCTCGATTCCGGTGGGGTTTGATCCGGCATTTGCGCTTATAGCGCTCCCGTGAAGGCCTGATGAAAAAGAGATTGTCTTAGGGCATCGAGAGCGGCTAGTTTCTGGCGGTAGATGGATTCAAGGCGTCTAGTTTCAGCAGCAAGATCGTCCAGCTTGCCGACGACCGTTTCTTGTTCGGCAACGAGCGGAAAGGGAAAACGTTCATTTTCAAAGGTTCCGACATTGATATTGGCTTGGGCACTACCCTTCCCCATCGCCTGGATCCTGGCCTTGAACGATTGCAAAAGGTATTCAATGAAACTGACGTCGGCTTCCTTTGGGTTCGCCACAACCCCGATTACGCTGTCGGGAAAGCATGCATCGAAACCCAGGATCGCTGTTTCGGCTATGTTTGCCGCAACGGTGATACAGACCGTGCCTTTCGGCCACAGCTTACTCTGAGTAAGGCCTGCTTCGCTATACGTTTGCGAGTACTCCGTGATGATGTGGCCTGCGTTGCGAATGTCGCCAGTTTGGACGAATGGATATTTGCCGCCGTAAAGATGCGGCGCATTTCTTGGTCGATGCTTGGACTTGCCCCGGGCGAACTTCGTCGCTATTTCCTCCAACGTCCTCATCGTCCATCCCGGGCCGCAATCGCTAAAGACCGATTGGAGATAACGCTGGAATAACTCGCGCGTGTTCCGCAGATTCTTATCGGCGTTGGCCTTGGCCGCTGCGATGCTCTCAAACGCATTGTCGAGGATGGTGACGATGCGCTGCTGCTCTGGGAGTGGTGGCACGGAGAACTCTAACGCCAGAATTTCGCCGATGTTTGCCCTAGGCATTCGGGCACCAGTGCAGGTTGAATTGATGTGTTCGACAGTCTCGCCGCGCATAAGCCAGTGACGCAGGAATCCTTTGAAAAGCTCAGGGCTCGGGAGAAGGGGAAGGATTTCGGTTGAGCAATGGCCCACGAAATCAGGAGTCATCACTTTGTTCAGGTAAGGTCGCAGCCGACCGAACAAGATATGGCACGGCGAAAACTGAAACGTGGAGCTCTTGACCGAAGAGGCGGCCAACGACCCGACAAAACGCCCAGTGTTTGACTCGATATCTTCAAGGCCCACGTACGGAAGCCCGCGGTGTACCCGCTGGTCCCTGACTACGGTGCAGACACAGCCCAGGTTGGTAGATCTCCAAGCTGCGCTCACAGCAAAGTCCTAATGAATCCAATCACCTCGGCACTCTCCGCGTCCAATGCCGCAATCTCGTCCAGAATCTCGGCCGGAGTCCGATGCTTCACTTCCTCCTGTCTATTCGGATTTTTCACCGACAAATCAAACGTCGCCTGGTCGATACTCCCCTTATCCACGCTCCAGCTCTTCCCCGAATCCGCCCCCGTCGCCTGCAACTCCACAAACTCCGCCAGGTCCTGATCGTTCAGCGGATTCGTCTTCCCCATGTTGCGGCCGGGGTCCAGCTGGTAATACCAGACCTTCCGCGTAGGCGCGCCCTTCTCGAAAAACAGCACCACCGTCTTGACGCCCGCGCCCAGAAACGTCCCGCCCGGGCAATCCAGCACCGTATGCAGATTACAGCTTTCGAGCAGCAGCTTCCGCAGGCTCACCGACGCATTATCCGTATTCGAAAGGAACGTGTTCTTGATGACCACACCCCCGCGGCCGCCCGCCTTCAGCATCTTGATGAAGTGCTGCAGGAAAAGAAACGCCGTCTCGCCCGTGCGGATCGGAAAATTCTGCTGTACCTCTTTCCGCTCCTTGCCCCCGAACGGCGGATTGGCCAGGACCACGTCATAACGGTCCTTCTCCTGAATGTCCGCCAGGTTCTCCGTCAGCGTATTCGTGTGGATCACGTTCGGCGTCTCAATCCCGTGCAGGATCATATTCATGATCGCGATCACATAGGCCAGCGACTTCTTTTCCTTCGCATAAAACGTCCGCGTCTGCAGCGTTTCCAGCTCCGTCGTCGTCAGCCCCGGCTTCGCCTTCATGTAGTCGAACGATTCGCACAAGAAGCCTGCCGACCCACACGCGCCATCGTAAATAGTCTCGCCGATCTGCGGCTTCACCACCCGGACCATGGCGCGGATCAGCGGGCGCGGGGTGTAGTACTCGCCGCCGTTGCGCCCGGCGTTGCCCATGTTCCTGATCTTGGCTTCGTAGAGGTGCGAGAGCTCGTGCTTCTCGGTCTGCGAGCGGAAGCGCAGCTCGTCGATGTGGTCGATGA
>JBDUBZ010000313.1:0-4946 GCA_040003745.1 Terriglobia bacterium | reverse complement strand
TTCCTGCCGGCTATTTCACAAACCAGTGCTCAGATACTCGACCAAGGCAAAATGAACACACCGTTGAGGGTTGCCGTTCCCACTCATGTTCCGGGAGGGAGCGCTCTCCGTGCCCGTTAATTTCGCACCCAGTGCGACCGATCTGCTGCGGTTCTCGCCCGAGATCGTTCTGACCATCGCGGGCACGCTGCTGATGGTTCTCGACCCCATTTTCGCGCGGCGTCTGCCGAAGATGTTCGGCCACCTTGCCATCCTCGCTTTCGGAATTGCGATGGCTGCGGCCGTTGCCGCCAATTCCGTGCCCGGCGCGTCTTTTTCGAAACTGCTCGTGGTGGATGGTTTTGCCACGTTCTTCCGTCTGCTGGTGCTCGGAATCGGCATTCTTTCGGTGCTCATTTCCTATCGATCTCTCGAACGCGAGGGCGCCGAGACCGGCGAATATCACGCGCTGTTGTTGTTCTCCGTAATGGGCCAGTGCCTGATGGTGGCGGCTAACGACCTGATGATGATTTTCATCGGGCTGGAGATTTCTTCCATTGCGAGCTATGTTCTGACCGGCTATCTGCGCAACGACCGGCGCAATAACGAAGCGGCGCTTAAGTATTTTTTGCTGGGATCGTTCGCAACCGGCTTCTTCTTATATGGCATTGCGGTCGTCTATGGAATGACGGCGACCACGAAACTCGATGAGATCCGGCTGGCGCTGAATGCGCCCGATACTTCTCTCTCAATGGTTGGGGTCGCCGCGGCGTTGATGATTGTCGGCCTGGGCTTCAAGATTTCGGCCGCTCCGTTCCAGATGTGGGCTCCAGACGTCTATCAGGGTGCGCCCACGCCCGTAAGCGCCTTCATGGCAACGGGGCCCAAGGCGGCGGCATTTGCCATCTTCGTCCGCATCTTCATGACGTCTTTCCACCAGATCACTGCGTTATGGGAGCCGTTGATCTGGGTCTCCGCGCTGCTTTCGATGACCATCGGGAATTTCGCGGCGCTGACACAGAACAATCTGAAGCGCATGCTTGCCTATAGCTCCATCGCGCATGCGGGCTACATCCTGGTGGCCTTTGCCGCCAGATCGCAGTTCGGTACCGCCGCCATCATGTTCTATCTGGCAGCCTACGGGCTCATGAACATTGGAGCATTTGCCGTCATCATTCACATCTCCGGCCGGGGTGAGCGTCACCTGCAACTGGAAGATCTCGCCGGACTCAGCAAAAAGCAGCCCGTCGTCGCGGCGCTTATGACCGTGTTCCTGCTGTCGTTCATCGGCGTGCCGTTGACAGGCGGCTTTTTTGGGAAATTTTATATCTTCCGTGCGGCTCTCGATTCGAACCTCATCTGGCTGACGGTACTGGGGCTGGTCAACAGCGCAGTCGCCGCCTATTATTACCTGCGCCTGCTGGTGATCATGTACATGCATGAGCCTGGCGAGGTGGCAAACTCCCTGGAGCCGCTCAGCCCAGGGCTCGGGGCTGCCCTGGCGATACCGGCAATTGGAACGTTTCTGCTGGGAATGGCTCCGGGTGTGATTCTGGATTTCGCGCGGGCTTCGTCCGTCCTCGTTAAGTAGTGCTTTCTCTCACACTGGGCCTTGGCACGCATACTCTGTAGGAAGGAGAATTGTTTTATATGCGAACTAGACTTATCACGATTTTGGCCCTGTCCGGCCTGATGGCCACCGCGGTTTACGCGCAGGACAAAGAGGCGAAGGCGAACGACCGCCTGGCGGCATCGGCAGACCTGGTTACCGACCTGATGAACGCGGGCGACAAAGGAATTCCTCAGGAATTGCTCGACAGAGCGCAATGCGTCGTGCTCGTGCCGGGAATGAAAAAAGCTGGTTTTATCGTAGGCGCCAAATATGGCCGCGGTTTCGCGGTTTGCCGCAAGGCCGGTTCGGGATGGAGCGCACCAGCCGCGATTCGTATTGAAGGCGGAAGCGTTGGCTTCCAGATTGGCGCGTCGGAACAGGATGTTCTTTTGCTGGTCAACAGCAAGAGTGGTATGAAACATCTGCTATCGAACAAGTTCACCCTTGGTGGGGATGCAACTGCCGCCGCTGGTCCTCTGGGCCGTGACGCAAGCGCGCAGACAGACGCGATGATGCATGCGGAAATGCTTTCCTATTCCCGGTCACGCGGTTTGTTTGCCGGTATCTCGCTTACGGGCGCAACACTCCGGCCGGATGACGATACGAACATGGAGTTATACGGAAAGGCGACCACTAATACCGAAATTCTGACCGGTTCCGTTCCGTCTCCAGCGGGCGCTGCGAAGCTGGAAGCTGCGCTGAATCGTCATTCGGCAATGAAGAGTAAATAACCAAAAACAAATAGGTACGCAGGAAAGGGGCTGGTCCGCCAGCCCCTTTATTTAAAAGACCGGTTTCGCCGCGGCGTCGAAGACGGTCATAGGGTGCAGGCCCAGGATAATTTCGATCGTACGCAACATGCTGAGTTGAGTGGCCGGGGTCGGCACAAATATTCCCGTCTCGGCTGCGAATCTGCTCTTTGAAACGGCATCCTTCACGCTCTGAACGGCCTTCTCATCGGACATTCGAACCAGCAGCAATTGTGGCATCTTGTTCGACTTGTCAAAATCCCCGAGTTCTTCAATCAGTTCACTGGCTCTTTCGGAATCCTTGTAAGTGCTGTCGGGCCCCCGATAGTTTGGATCCGTCACGGCAGCCAGAATCGGATCGCGAATGCCCGTGATCTGAGTGCCATCCGCTTCAGCCTCTTTCCGGTTATCCACAAAAAAGCCATAATTCCGCATACTAAGCCCAGCCTGACTGGCCGCGGTCCAGATATATCCCGCCGGGGGCTGGTTAGCAGGCTCCTGCCCTTCAAAATCGTAGATGGTGCGGCGGTGCCCGGCGTAACTCGGCCAAAGCTTTTCAGTGTAGTCGGACGCAATGCCGGCCGTCGCCCACATCTGGCCCTCTCCTAAATCGCCGACAATATAAATCACGTGCCGGATGGGACCGTTGTAAGCCGGTTCGTCGGCAGCGTGTGCGGGGTCTTGAGGCTTTTCATCTCCCACCTTGGCGAAGAGCACGGTGCCCGAGTGCCCGTTGAGCGCGCCAACTCTGCCATCCGGCAAACCGAACGCGGTTGTGGGATAGGCGCCAGCCGGAACGAAGCCGGCAACGAAGGCGTGGGGCCCGGAGATATCCAGCACGGCGGTGGCGTCGACTCCGGAGCAGGCGACGAAGAGCTTTTTCCCATCCGCGCTCAGGCCGAGGCCCGCCGGAGTTGTACCCAGGGGCTGGTCGGGCGCGAAGGCCAGGTTCACGCTCTCGAGGCGCGACAGGTCGCCGTCTTCCTTCGCTCCAAGCACGTAGACGCTGTTGGTGTTACTGGCAGAGACAAAGAGACGCGCCGCGACCGCCGGCTGATCTTCCACAGGCCCGGGGGCCCACGCCATATCGGTGGTGTGCGGGCCTACGCGCACATTCCCGAGCCGTTCACCATTGTTGACATCGTAGATGCCGACGGCGCCATCGGCCCAGCTCGACACGTAGAACTTCTTACCCGAAGGATGAAACAGGATGCGATACGGCCGCCGTCCGGTCTTGATCCGTGAGAGCACCAGACCCGACTGCGGATTGATCACGATAACAGCGTCTTTGTAGAGTGCCGCGGCGTAAAGCAGGTGGCCATCGGGCGCAAGCTGCACATCGCCGATAAAGTCGCCGGCGGCGAACATGCGCGAGGGCTTGAGCACGCCGTTGGCGAGCGAGAACTCATAGACGGCGGAGCGGGTCGCACCGCCCACATAGACCCGGTCTCCGGCCTTGTTCACGGTCAGCCCGAGCCAGGCGTCGGGCACGGGAGTGCGACTCATTTCTTTGGCGGCGGCGATATCGATGACGCTGATGCTCGGCGGATTCACGCCCGCGTTGAGGACCAGCAGGAATTTGCCATCGGGTGTGGGGCGGGCCGCCATGGGAAACGTGTCCACCTTTATGGACAGCCCCGGGACCGTCTGGCCTGTCGCGCTGACAAGCGCCAGCAGACCTGACATCAGTATGCGATTGATCAATAATCGATTTGTCATTCACTCTCCACATAGCGCTGTGCCACTGGGAAGCGCCGGCCCAGTCCGAAGGCCTTCGCCGTCACCTTCAGCCCCGGAGCGGCCTGCTGCCGCTTGTATTCGCTGCGATCGACCTTCCTCGCAACATCCTGGACCATTTCAAGTGGCAGCGACAGCTCTCCGGCAATCTCGCGCGCGCTGCGGAATTCTTCCACATAGAGGCGCAGAATATTGTCGAGCACATCGTAGGGCGGCAGGGAATCGCTATCCTTCTGATCGGGACGAAGTTCGGCGGAGGGCGGTTTCTCGAATACGGATTCGGGAACCGCGCCTTGATGTCTCCGGTTGCCGACGCGGCTCAATTCGTAAACCAGCGTCTTGGGGACATCGCTGATCACCGCCAGTCCGCCGCACATGTCGCCGTAGAGCGTGCAGTACCCCACGGCGATCTCGCTCTTGTTGCCGGTGGTCAGCACCAATGAGCCGAACTTATTCGAGAGGGACATCAGGGTCAGCCCCCGCAGACGCGACTGGATATTTTCTTCGGTTACATCCTGGGGCAGACCCTGGAACACACCACCCAGGGTTTTCACCATCTCCTCATAAGCCGGAGTAATCGGAATGACATCGAACGCGATCCCGAGCCGCGCAGCCATTTCCTGAGCGTCGCGGATGCTGTGATCGGATGAGAAAGGGCCCGGCATCGCTACTCCGCGAACATTCTCCGGGCCCACGGCGTCGACGGCGATGAGCGCAGTCAGGGAGGAATCGATGCCGCCGCTGAGACCGATCAGAACGCGGCTGAATCCGCACTTGCGGATGTAGTCGCGAGTGCCCAGCACCAGCGCCTGATATACAGCCTCCGACTCGTCGGGCATGTCCTCATGCTGGCCGCCGGTACGAGTCCC
>JBDUBZ010000312.1:0-4967 GCA_040003745.1 Terriglobia bacterium | reverse complement strand
GCGCGATAGCTTTTACCTCATAATCCAGGCCAGCCAGGAACTCGGGCACCCGCTCCGGTTCCACGCCGCCGCAACGAATCGCGGCCGGATTGTACTCAATGAGCACAACAGGCGCGCGCAAACCCGACAGCGTCTGCCGCATCCCCGCGAGCACCAGTGGCTCCGCACCCTCGGTATCGCATTTGATAAAACCGACCTCGTGGATCCCACGGCCGGCAAGAAACGAATCGAGGGCAACTCCCGGTATGGTCAGCGTCGAAGCCGCCACCGAATATCCCGGCATGAGGCTGTGATTGCTGTGCCCCGGCGAAACATACAAAGTGAAGCTCCCGTCTTTGTCGGCGACGCAGCTGTTCAACAATTCCACATTCTTATAGCCCCGCAAATTCCGGCGAAGCACGGCGAAATTTTCCGGATTCGCCTCGAAGGCGAGCACTTTCCCCGCGGGCCCCACCAGCTTCGAGAGCAGCCTGGTGTAAAACCCAAGGTGAGCCCCGATATCCACAACGGTCATTCCCGGTTTCACGAACTTCCGAACCCAGATCGTACATTCCTGCTCGAACCAGCCCGCCAGGAATTCAAATCGAAATCGCGAAATCCACCACCAGCCGCCCGTCCGTCTTTCGGGAAAGGAAAATCGATGCCACCACATCAGCGCAAACGCACCCGCGGTAACCGCCCTTTCGAAGCACAGATTGAACATCGAAGGCTTTTGCGCGATGGAGTTGCGCTGGTAACGCTCCAGCAACCGGGTGTATATCCTATGCGCCGCAGTTCCCATTCGCTCCCCGCAGTATACCCGCCGAATCGACATGCGCCGCCATCGGACGGGCTAAACTTGTGCTTCTTTGAAAATTCTTTTCTACTGTCCCGACCGGCACATCCAATATGAGGGGGCGGCGCCAGATGTCACCGGTGTCGGCGGCGGCGTGACGGCTCGGATCCGCATGGCCGCCGCGCTGGCGGGCCGCGGCCACGAAGTCACCCTGATCGGCAACGTCCCACGGCCACACCGTTATGAAGGCGTGCGGTACGTGCCCCTCGGCCAATGGCCCGGAATCGCCGCGGATGTGCTGGTCGTCCACACTTCCGGCGGTGCGGTCGATATCGGCGAAACCGCCGTCCTGCCGATCGAACCCCGTGTGCGGGTCCTTCTGCTCAGTGGCTCCATTTACCCGAAGGGTGCCGCGGACCAGCACTTCGACGCCATTTATTCCCCAAGCAACTTCATCGCCCGCGCGGTTCGTGCGCAATGGCCGATTCGCGACGTGCCCGTGTTCGTCTCGGACTGCGGCACCATTCGCGCGCCGCTGCTTTACAGGCTGCTGACGCACCGGCATCCGAAGCGAATGATCTACACGAGCCATCCGTCGAAGGGTCTGGATGCCGCAATCCGTCTCATGCGGTTGCTGCGGGAATCCGACCCTGGCTACCAGCTGCACGTCTTTGGCGGCGACGCTCTCTGGGGGACTGCGGACCGCCCGCCGAATCCCGAACCCGGTCTCTTCTATCGCGGGCTCGTGGGCCAGAGACAAATGGCCCGGGAATATCCGCGTGCGGGTTTCGCGATCCATCTGCAGAGCCGCGAGGAGCCCTTCGGCATCAGCCTGGTGGAAGCAATGGCGGCTGGTTGCATCGTGATCGCAAGCCCCACAGGTTCTTTCACCGGACTCGTGAAGCATGAGGCCGATGGATACCTGGTCCCAGGGGACCCCGCGGAAGAAAGCACACTCCGGTTAGCGAAACAATTCATGCTCAGGCAGCAGAGCGGACTGCGGCGGGCGGCGATGAAAGTCCCGTTCTCGTGGGCCACGCTTGCCGGTGTCTGGGAGGCCCATTTTCAGCTGCTTCTGGGGGATCGGCATGACCAGCCTGCACGCGCAGTGTGCAGGGAATGCGGTGAGAAAGCAATCGTCCTGGCGGACGGAACGCATTGCCTGGTCTGCAGCCATTACGCACGGGGACCGGGCGGGTTCTGAATCTTACTTAATCAATTAACTATCGGGCGAGCGGCTCAATCAGGCCCGCTTCAATGTAGTCGAGCATCGCCGCCGGAGTGCTCATCGCATCCACCGGCAGACGCAGTACACCCGCTGGCGTAAACTGTGCTCCGCGCGTACTGCTCACGAGCGTCATCAGCTTCTGGGCATCCACCTTCGTCTGGTCGTGGAACTTGATGTTCAGCACGGCATGCCGGCGGTCAATGGCTTCGATCCCGATTTTCTCCGCTGCTGTTTTGAGAGCGGAATACTTCAGGAGCAGACGCACATCATCCGGCACAGGCCCGTAGCGGTCGGCAAACTCCTGTTCCACGCGCTCGCGTTCCGGTTCGTCCGCCGCCTGCGCTATTCGCTTATAGGCGCGCAGCCGCTGGTTTTCATCCGCAATGTAAGTCGATGGGATGCGCAGATCAAGGCCAAGGTTCAGCGCCGAATGAATCTCGGGCGCGATTTCTTCACCGCGCAGTTCACGCACCGTCTCCTCGAGCATACGGATATACATGTCGAAGCCGATAGCGTTGATGTGGCCATGCTGTTCGCCGCCCAGAAGGTTGCCCGCCCCGCGCAGTTCCAGATCGAGCGCGGCGATTTTAAAGCCCGCACCCAGGTCGCTGAATTCCTTGAGTGCCGCGAGACGCTTGCGCGCGATCTCCGTCAGTTCCGTATCGGGCTGCACGAGCAGGTAGCAATACGCACGCCGATTCGAACGCCCTACGCGGCCGCGCAGCTGGTAAAGCTCAGAGAGTCCGTAGCGCTCGGCCTGCTCGATGATCATCGTGTTGGCAAGCGGAATATCGAGGCCGTTTTCGACGATGGTGGTCGATACGAACACGTCGAACTCATGCCCCATGAACTGCAGCATGACCTTCTCAAGCTGCGCCTCCGGCATCTGCCCGTGACCCACTCCGATGCGAATGTCGGGATACATTTCCTGCAGCATCTCCTGCAACATGGCCGCGCGATGCCAGATGGAATCCACGCGATTGTGCACGAAGTAAACCTGGCCCCCACGCGCCAGTTCGAGCTCTATGGCGGGCTTAATGAGACCCGGATCGAACGGCGCCACCACGGTATGAATCGCAAGCCGGTCTTTAGGCGGTGTCTCGATGACGGACATGTCGCGCAACCCGAGCAACGACATGTGCAATGTGCGCGGAATGGGCGTGGCGCTCATGGTCACCACGTCGACGCTGTTGCGAATCTCTTTCAAACGTTCCTTGTGTTTGACCCCGAAGCGCTGCTCCTCGTCGATGATCACCAGCCCAAGGTCTTTCCAGATCACGTCCTTCGAAAACAGCCGGTGCGTGCCCACCACCAGATCTACCTTGCCCTCCGCAATGTCCTCGAGCACGGGCTTCGTTTCTTTTGGAGATCGGAAACGGCTGAGCATTTCTATTCGCACGGGAAACGGCTGGAAGCGTTTCCTGAACGTATTGAAATGCTGGAAGCAAAGCACGGTGGTGGGCGAGAGCACTGCCACCTGGCGGCCATCGCCCAGGGCCTTGAAGGCCGCCCGCATCACAACCTCGGTTTTCCCGTAGCCGACATCACCACATAACAGGCGGTCCATCGGAAGGGGGCTTTCCATATCGCGTTTGATATCGGCGATGGCTGCTTTCTGGTCGCGGGTTTCGGTAAATTCGAAGGCGTCTTCAAATTCGCGCTGCCAGTTGCTGTCGGCTGAAAAGGCGAACCCGGGCGCCAGCTTGCGCGCGGCATAGAGCTTCAACAACTCCTCGGCCATGTCACGCATCCGGGTCTTGATGCGCGTTTTGGTGCGGGTCCACGTGGCGCCGCCCATCCGGTCAAGCGATGGTTTGCCTTCGCCTTCGCCGCGAAAGCGCTGCACGAGATCCATGCGGGCAAGCGGCACATACAGCTTGTTGCCTCCTGAATATTCGAGCAGCATGTAGTCGCCTTTGGTGTCACCCTGAGCGATTTCACGTACCCCCAGAAATTGCCCCACGCCATGTTCCACATGGACAACGTAATCTCCGGGTTTAAGGTCGAACTGATCGGAGGAGAATTTCCCAAGATGTGCGATGCCCGGCTTTGCCACCGTTTCGGACGGTTCGAACAGATCGTCTGCCCCGAAAATAGCCAGGCCGCTTTCCTGGAACACCGTGCCCCGCGCAACGTCGCCGCGAATCAGCGCCACCGCTCCGGCGCCCGATTGCGCTCGCTCCCGCAGATAATCGGGGGCGCGGTCTCCCGCCAGATCGATCTGATACGGAACCGAGTACTCACTGAAGATATCGGCCAGCCGCTCAATCTCGCCCGTCGTGGGAGCGAAGAAAGCCAGCTTCGAGCCGGCTTCGATCAGCGTCTTTGCCTCGCGAATCGCAAACTGCAGATTGCCATGAAAGGCCATCGACGGCCGCGTCGGGATATGGAAGCTGGCGGGATCCGGTATGCCAATTTCCAGCTGCCGAATTTCAAGCACGTCGTGTTTTCCCGCGAGGCTCAGGAAGTCGCCCCACTCCATAGCCCCGGCTTCCGGTTTGACGTAAGCCGATCCCGGAGCATCGGCCAGTCTGCCCCAGAAGCGCTCGGCGGCGGCCTTCGTCATCTCAGGCTCATCGATCAGTACAATCGGTCGCTTGAAAAATTCGAGAATCGTCGACCCCGGCGGATTCACCGCCGGTACCATAAGTTCCCAGCCGGCAAAAGGCTCCCCCGCGACCGGTAGTTCACGCGCCCGCATGCCGGACTCGCTGAGATAGTCGGCTAACTGCGAAAGCGTCTGACGCGATTTCTGAAACTCGGTCAGGGGCTGCAGCACGCACTCGTTCAGCTTGTGGATGGATCGCTGCGATTCCGGATCGAAACGCCGGATAGACTCAATTTCATCGCCGAAAAATTCGACTCTGACGGGCTGCGCCTGATCGGGCGAAAAGACATCGAGCATGCCGCCGCGGATGGAATATTCGCCCGCCATTTCCACGGGATCGCGACGCGTATATCCGA
>JBDUBZ010000311.1:0-4969 GCA_040003745.1 Terriglobia bacterium | reverse complement strand
TCTCCGCTAACTTCGAATACCATCCCAACCTGGACGCCGTCGGTTTTCTGGTCTCGGAAATCTGGCCGGCGGTGAAGAAGGCGCACCCCGAACTGCGCCTCCGGCTCGTTGGCCGCGGCGACGCCTTTATTCGCCATCTGATTCCGCCCGGTCTCGATATCGAGCTCACCGGCCCGGTAGACGATGCGTTCAGTGAAATCGCCGCCGCCCGCCTTGTCATTGCTCCCCTTCGCGCCGGCAGTGGCACCCGTATCAAGATCCTCGAAGCGTGGGCCGCGCGCCGCCCGGTGGTCGCGACTCCGCTCGCCGCCGAGGGTTTATCACTTGAAGATGGGGAACAACTTATTCTGGCCGAAGCGCCGGGGGCTTTTGCCGAGGCCATGAATTCACTGCTTTCCGACCCTGAAGCACGCCGCCGCCTCGGTTGCAGCGGCCGCCGCCTCTATGAGGCGAAATATACCTGGCAGGCCGCCTGGCGCAGTCTCGACTCCGGTTTGCAAATGACGGCCAGTTCAGAACTTAACAGATATACTGAATGAGACGAATGCGCTTCGCCGTTGATGCACACGCTCTTGGCAGACACCTGACCGGCAACGAGACTTACGTTCGTAGTTTGTTGCAGGGTTTCGCCGAAGTGGATTGTAGCTCCGAATATTTCGCCTACGTTTCGGAGCCGGATGCAGAACGGCTAGTACCAGAGGGTTTCAAGGTTCGGCGTGTCTCCGCCAACCCTTACATTCGCCTCGGCTGGGATCTGGCGCGCCGTCTGCGGGAGGATCGCGCCGATCTGATTCACGTGCAATACACCGCGCCGCTCCTGAGCAGTGTTCCTGTCGTGGCTACCGTGCATGATGTTAGTTTTCTCGAGCATCCGGAATATTTTCCGGCCCTGCGCCGTGCGCAGCTGGCCTGGACCGTTTCGGCCACAGTGCACCGCGCGGCGAAAATTCTGACGGTCAGCGAGTTTTCGCGCGACGCCATTCTGCGCGCCTATGATATTCCCCGCGAGAAGGTTAGCGTCGTTCCCAATGCCGCCCGTCCCGAGTTTCGCGTCATCGGACGCGAACGCGCCCGGAACTCGGCCCGGGAACTCCTCGGATTCGATGCACCGTTTGTTTTTTCGGTTGGCGATCTGCAGCCGCGTAAGAATCAGATGGGCCTGATCGCGGCTTTCGCCAGGCTGCTGACTGCCCATCCCCAGTTGAAACATAACCTCGTACTGACTGGTAACGATACCTGGTTCACGCCGCGCGTGCGTGAGGCGGCCCGCACCTCGGGCTTCGCCAACCGCATCCACTTCACAGGATTTGTGTCCGATGACGAGCTGCTCCAGCTCTATAACGCCTGCGAGTGTCTGGTTTTTCCGTCGTTCTACGAAGGCTTCGGCCTGCCCATTCTCGAAGCCATGGCTTGTGGACGCGCCGTTGCCTGCTCAAACACATCCGCCATGCCGGAAGTGGCGGATGGCGCAGCATTTCTGTTCGATCCGTACGATCCCGAAGACATCAAGCGCAGTATGGCGGATATTCTGCTCGATCCGGAGCTCAGAGGCTACCGCGAACGTATGGGCGTACACCGCGCCGCGTCGTTCAGCTGGCAGAAAAGCGCTCACGCCACGCTTGAGGTTTACAAGGAAGTGGTTGCGGAAAGGGTGCATACCGCAAGCCCCGCTCCCGCGTCTGTCATGGCGGAGAGCTTTCGCAGACAATGAAGCGTACATTGCTCATTCCGGCATTTTTGGCTTTTGTGACGCCCGCCTTTGGCGCCGCTCCGCTGACCGGGTTTCCCTTCATGGATGAAAGCCTGGCCTACACCATCAACTGGCCCAGCGGGCTGAGCGTGGGCGAAGCGCATCTCAATGCGAAGCACACCGCCGGCGGCTGGACCTTCGAATTCAAGCTCGATGCCGGAGTTCCCGGCTACACCGTCAAGGATTCTTACTCGTCGGAATCGAACGCCGATTTCTGCAGCATGGAATTCGACCGCGATTATGCGCACGGCTCGCGCAAAGGAGGCGAAAAGGAATCGATTGACCGCTCGCATGAAACCGCAAGCCGCGTGACCACTCACAATGGCGGCAAGAGCGAAATGCGCATTCCGGATTGCGTCAAAGACGCCCTTACCGCTGTCTTCTACACCCGCCGCGAACTGGGTCAGGGCCGCGTGCCCGGCGCTCAGCAGATTCTCTTCGGCGGCCTCTATCAGATGACTCTCGATTATGGGGGCGCGCAGATGGTCAAAATCGCGGATAAGCCGGCCCAGACCGATAAGATCGTCTGCAATCTCAAAGGCCCCTCGGCATCCATCGCCTTCGAGATGTACTTTGCGCGCGATGCCGCCCGCACGCCGCTGCTGGTGAAAGTACCCCTTTCCATGGGAAACTTCTCCATGGAGATCGTCCGCTGAGTTGTTTGCGGATCGCGTTCTTTTCTCCGCTCCCCCCCTCGAAAAGTGGCATCGCGGACTACTCGAAAGCGCTGCTGACCGAGCTTCGCACCCTGTCATCCGTCACCGTTTTCGACCGGCCTGAAATCCCCTACGACCCCGCCGCCTTCGATATCGCCCTCTATCATCTCGGCAACAACCCGCATCACGATTTCATCTACGACGCGGCCATCCGCCATCCCGGCGTCGTGGTGATGCACGAGTCGAATCTGCACCACCTGATCGCGCACGTCACCATTAACCGGGGAGACTGGGACGGCTATGTCGCGGAGTGCGAATATGACGGCGGCGCCCCCGCGCTTGCCTTCGCCCACCGGGTCCGCGCGCTCGAAATCGGGCCCGATTACGATGGCGTCGCCATGATACGCCGCCTGCTCGAGAAATCCCGCGGCGTCATCGTTCACAGCGAATATGTCGCGAACGAGATCCGCGACAGGGGCTTCGCCGGCCCGCTGGCGGTCATCCCGCACGGCGCGTCGGTGCGCGACACCGATCGCAATGGCGCGCGCCTTCTGCTTGGCCTCGATGAAACCACGCCGCTCATTGGAGCCTTCGGTTATCTCAAGCCGTATAAACGCATCGCCGAATCGCTGCGCGCGCTCCGCCGTCTGGTTAAGCTCGACCCGCGTGTGCGCATGATCCTGGTGGGAGAGCCGCATCCCGAGTTCCCGGTGCACCAGCTCATCGGCACTCTGGGCCTGCGCGAACATGTGCGCGTCATGGGCTTCGCCGCAATCGATAAATTCGTCGACTACATGGGCGCGTGCGACATCGTGCTGAACCTGCGTTACCCCACCGTCGGCGAGACTTCAGGCAGTCTGCAGCGCGCGCTGGGACTGGGCAGGGCCGTCGTGGTTTCCGACATCGGGTCATTCGCCGAGTTGCCGGACGAGATCTGCCTGAAGGTTCCCGCCGGTCCCGCCGCTGGTCCGGCAGAAGAAGACCTTATCTTCGAATACCTCAACACGCTGGTCGCTCGTCCGGACCTTGCCCGCGCCATGGGCGCCCGCGCCAAAGCGTGGATCGAGCGCGAATGCGCGTGGCCCCGGGTCGCCACGCTCTACACCCAATTTCTGCAGCAGGTCTTCCTGAAACAGGCGAGCGGTGCGCCCGCAGCGCCTGTTCCCGAACCTACGCGGGAGCCGGTCTTTATCGATAACATCATCAATGACATTCAGCCCGAAGTCATTGACGCCTGGGTCGATCCCTCAAGCTCCAGTTACGCAGCCATCCACAAATCCCGCTTCGTTCACACGCTCGAGATCACTCCGGCCGGCAGCCCTGAAAAATCGATTCTCGAGATGGGCGCCTACATGCAAATGACTCCGGCGCTCAGGTTCAAGCTCAACTACGGCAACGTGCGCGGCTGTTATTTCGGACCCGAAGGACGCATCGACCACAAGTCCATCGTCTCCGAAAACGGCCAGACCTTCGAATGCGATATCGACCACTTCGACGCTGAGAAAAACACTTATCCTTACGGCGATGAGTCGTTCGACACGGTGCTCTGCTGCGAGCTGATCGAGCACCTGTTTGAAGACCCGATGCACATGATGAGCGAGATCAACCGCATCCTGAAGCCGGGTGGGCATCTCGTTATCACCACGCCCAATATTGGATCTCTGCGCTCCCTTTCGGCCAGCCTGCTCTCTTATCACCCGGCCTTTTTCCCCGCCTATATCCGTCCGCGCATAGAGGGTGAAAGCGTGGAAGCGCGTCACAATCGTGAATACGTACCCATGGAAATTCAGCACCTGCTGACGGGCTCGGGCTTCGAAATCGTGCGGCTCGAAACCGGCGAGTTTCTGGATGAACCTCACCCCGAGCTTGCCTGGGTCACGCATCTTCTGGAACGCTATTCGCTCAACCACGACCTGCGCGGCGATGGGATCTACGCGGTGGGGCGTAAAAGCGGCCCCGTAAAAGACCGCTGGCCCGCATGGCTTTACGTATGAGCCGGCTCTACGCATGAGCGTTGCTTTTCAGGACCCGGCGGTAGCGCTCGACGGCGGCCATCTCTCCGTTCAGGCAACATACCTGAACCAGTCTTCCGAGCCATGGCTTTCTTCCGGCGGCTGGGCCGCGGGCTATCACCTCTTCGACACTTTCACGGGCACGCTGGTCATAGATGGAGAGCGCCGCCCCCTCGATCTTTCGCCGGGTGAATCCCGCGCCTTCGAGATGCGCATCCCGACCCCCGCCGAACCGGGCGAATATGCCGTCTATATCTCGGTGCTGCAGGAACACGTGGCATGGCTCTACGAACGCGGCTGGCCTTTCCTCCTCATCGATGTTTCCGTTTCCGACGAAGGCGTCGCCACGCTGGGGCGCTGGCGGGTCGCGGACATGCGATCGGTGCGCACCAGACTGCTCGCGCGCAGCTTCGGCCGCGCCTTTTACCTCCCGTTTCAATCCATCTGGAAACAGCGCAACCTGATCCGAACCCTGGTTCGCCGCGACATCCTGAGCCGCTACGCCGCTTCCTTTGGTGGAGCATTCTGGGCCGTTCTGAACCCGCTGCTGT
>JBDUBZ010000310.1:0-4973 GCA_040003745.1 Terriglobia bacterium | reverse complement strand
GCATCCTCGATCCGCCGTCGGCGAGCGTGACTGGCCCCGCGAACCCGGCAGGCTGGCTGATCAGCCATAAAGAGAACGATTCCTTCGTGGTTGTAAACCGTCTGCTGAAAGCCGGCAGCGATGTGTACTGGATCAGGAAAGATACGCAGAACATGGGTACGGGTGCGATATGGGTGCCCGCCTCAGGTCCGGCGAAGCAGGTCGTGAACAAGGCCGCGAAGGAACTGGGCGTGGGCGCCATCGGCCTGACCGCCGCACCTTCAGGCGCGGCAATGAAGTTGAAGCCCGTTCGTATCGGCCTCTACGATCAGTACGGTGGAATCATGACTTCCGGCTGGACGCGCTTCATCCTCGAACAATTCGAATTTCCTTTCGAGGTCGTCTACCCGCAGACGCTCGATGCGGGCGGGCTGAGGAGTAAATTCGACGTCCTGGTGTTCGTCGATGGCGCCACCCGGGTGGGCGGCCGTGGTGGCGGTCGCGGCGGCCTCGACCAGGCGGACCCGCCCAATCTGCCCGAACAATACAAGGGCATGACCGGCCGTTTCAGCGTCGATAAAACCATGCCGCAAATTAGGAAGTTTGTGGAATCGGGCGGCAGCGTTGTCACCATCGGTAGTTCCACGGGTATCTCGGAATTGCTGGGCGTACCCGTATCGAGCTATCTGACGGAGATGGGCCCCGACCATGTGGAGCACGCTCTGCCCCGCGATAAATTCTACATACCAGGCTCGCTGCTGAAGATGGCGGTGGACAATACGAACCCGCTCGCCTATGGGATGCCCGACAAAGTGGATGTATTCTTCGACAGCAGTCCGGTGTTCAAACTGGGGCCGGAGGCGTCACGGAAGCACACCGCGGCAGTGGGTTGGTTTGCCGGGCCGGAGGTGCTCGACAGCGGCTGGGCCTGGGGCCAGCAGTATCTGAATGGCGGCACGGCCATTGCGGCAGCCTCCATGGGCGAAGGCACGATTGTGCTGCTGGGGCCCGAGGTCGCCTTCCGCGCGCAGCCGCACGGCACTTTCAAGTTTCTGTTCAACGGCCTCTACATGGGTAGCGCACAGGCACTGGATCTCAAATAGCCGAGCCCATTCCGCGTTACACTCCGGGAAGTGGTCTCATATCTTTCGTTGATCCTGCTGCTGGTCATGCAGGCGCCCCCCCAGACGGACGCGCTGTATCGGTCCGGCCTCGCGAGCCTGCAGGCGCGGCATTTCCAGGAGGCGGAAGCGTCCTTCCGCGAAGTCTACCGGCTGGACCCGGAAAACATCCGCGGGCTGGCGGGAATCGCACAGACTTACATTGCGCAGGCGAAATTCACCGACGCGCTCGACCTTCTGCGGTCGGAATCGGAAAAGCAGCCGAAGCGCGCCGATATCCACGTCGCCATCGGCGAGACGGCGGCGCTCTCGGGCCAGCCTGATGCGGCGCTGGCCGAATTCCAAAAGGCGCTGGGGCTGCTGGATGTCGTCTCTACGCAAACCGCCGGCATTTACCTGCGCATCGGGGAGGTCTGCCGTCTCAAAGGCGACTCGAAGGCGTCGCTTGAAGCGCTGCGCAAAGCTGCGGAGCTGGCGCCGCGCGATGCCACCATCCTGGCCAGTCTGGGGATGGGCCTCGATAATGAGGGCGACCGCAAAGGAGCCATGGAGAAATACCGCGCTTCGCTGGCCATCAATGCTCAGAACCCGGTGGTTCAGAACAACCTCGCTTTTATCATCGCCGACACGGGCGGCGACTATTACGAGGCGCTGCGGCTGGCCCGCGCCGCGAAGGATTCATCCCCGGGGACGATCGAGATTTCCGACACCATCGGCTGGATCTCCCTCAAGCTCGGCTGGGTGGATGAAGCCATTGATGGTCTGAGTGACGTTGTGCGCGCTCAGCCGGACAAGAAATCGTTCCGTGAACATCTGCTTGCGGCGATCAGTCAAAAGCGCAATCCGCCCCCAGCCTTCAAAGATCTGAAGGCGGCGTTGCTCGAAGATCCCACACCGGCGAACCAGCAGAAGATCCGCGAACTGCTCAAAAAGCCCTGATCGCGCTCAGACCACGACCGGTGTCCTGGACACCACTTCGATACACGCCACACAGAAGGCGGGCAGATCGTCGGGTTTGCGCGAGGTGACCAGATTGCCGTCGATGACGACTTCGGAATCCTCCCAGTGAGCCCCTGCATTGACGACGTCGTCTTTGATCGCGAAGAATGAGGTCGCCCGTCTGTTCTTCAGAACACCCGCGGAACACAGCACCCAGGGGCCGTGGCAGATGGCGGCAGTCAGTTTACCCTGTTCGGAAATCTGGCGTACGAATTCGATGGCTTTAGGATGGCGGCGGATGAAATCCGGGGCGAATCCGCCGGGCGCGATCACGCCGTCGAAATCGTCTGCGCGGGCGGCATCGTAGGAGATGTCGGCCACGCAGGGGTAGCCGAGTTTGCTCTCATAACTCTCGCCCGCGCGGGCTGCAACGGTAACGACTTCGGCGCCAGCCTCGCGCAGGCGAAGCAGTGGATACCAGACTTCGAGTTCCTGATACATCTTGTCGACGAGAATGGCGATGCGGCGCCCTTTAAGGTCCATAATCAAATTTTGGCAGATCGTTTTTGACACGCCATACAATCGAATGGTGATTTCCGACGCCGAATGCTGAGCCCCGCTGCCGGACGTGTCCTGGCGCTCGATCTGGGAAGAAAAAGAATTGGCCTTGCGATCAGCGACGAGCTGGGCTTCACGGCGCAGGGTCTCGACACCATGGAGCGCAGAGGCCGGCGGGAAGATATCGAGTCTCTGCGCAGACTCGCGGCCGCGCGCGGCGTTACACAATTTTTGATGGGGAATCCATTGCATATGAGCGGGGATGAAAGCAGGCAGGGCGACTATACGCGCGAATTCGCGCTCGAGCTGGAGCGCAAGACCGGTCTGCCCGTCGATTTCCGCGACGAGCGCTGGACCAGCCGGGAAGCGGAGCGCACCATACGAGGAGCGGGCGTGGCGAATGACGCCCGCAAGCAGACCATCGACAAGCTTTCCGCCGTGATTCTGCTGCAGAGCTATCTCGATTCGCTCAGTCTGGAGCGGTCTCGTTGAGATTCCTGTTTCGGATGTTTTTCTGGTGCCTGCTGCTGGCGGTGGTCGCGGGGGGATATGTCTATTACCGGTTGAGTGAGCCATACGCCGGATTTTCGGAATCCGTGTTCGTCGATTTTGCGCACGGCACCGGAACTTCCGAGATTGCCGACATACTCGCGCAAAAGGGCGTAGTGGAGCAACGGTGGATGTTCCTCGCAGCGCGCTTGTTCCGGGGAGGGATTCTGCAGGCGGGCGAATACAAATTCGACAAGCCAGCCACGCCGCTCGAGGTCTACAGCAAGATTGCCCGGGGAGACATCTTCTATCTCGAACTACTGTTGCCGGAAGGATTCAACATGTTCGACATGGCGCCGGCCGTGGCGAAACTGGGAACCATCAAAGCGGCTGACTTTCTGGCGGCTGCGCGCAAGCCAGGGCTGATTCGCGATCTCGATCCCAGGGCAGCCTCGCTTGAAGGCTACTTGTTTCCCAGCAAATACCGGATCTACCGGCGCACCACGGCGGAGCAGTTATGCCGTCTGATGACAGATGAGTTCCGAAGGCAGTGGAAGAATCTGAACACCCACGAGGACGTTCACGACATCGTAACGCTGGCCTCGTTAGTGGAGCGTGAGGCGCGACTGCCGGAAGACAGGCCCAACGTCGCATCGGTTTTTGCCAACAGGTTACGGCTGGGAGTGAAGCTCGACTGCGACCCGACCACGGTCTACGCCGCGTTGCTTGAGAACCGGTATCGAGGTGCGATTCATCGATCGGACCTGGACAATCCGAGTCCCTGGAACACGTACCGGCACGCAGGGCTGCCGCCGGGTCCGATCGCGAACCCAGGCCTGAGTTCCATTAAAGCGGCGCTCCGGCCGGCGGAAACGAATTATCTTTATTTCGTGGCAAAGGCCGATGGCTCCGGAGGTCACACGTTTTCCGAAACGCTTGCGCAGCATGAGGCCGCGGTCGCTTCGTACCGGGCAAGTGGCCGTTAAGAAGGCAAGAAAAGGGCCGCTGGGTTTTGCCCCGGCGGCCCTTTGCTAACTAACCAGACTGGATCCGGCCGATTAATCGCCGAAGCTGCCCACTTCTTCTTTCTTGTCGATTTTCTGATCGACCGCAGGCTTCGGAGCCGGCTTGATCCCCAGTGAATCGAGCGGCACGAAACCGCCTTCCACCGGCTTTTCCTTCAGGATCACTTCGCGATAAAGCTTCTCCATGCGGGCGTCTTCGGCGCTCTTCTTCAGCATTTCCGAGTTGCGTTTCCGGATCTTCTCTTCACGCGCCGTCTTCGCGATGCCCTTGTCATCCAGATCGTGCTGAATGCCGGCATCGACCGCTTCCTGGTTCAGAACCAGCGAATGATCCTTCGAAGGCAGGTTAACGTTTTTGCCACCGGCGATGATCTCATGGCGGCCCTTTTCCTCGTACCACTTGGTGAGGGAGGCGGTCATGTGCATCTTCTCGACGATATTGCGCCAGCCAACGCCGGTGTTATAGGCGCAAAAGCTGATCTCGCCTTCCTGCGTGGCATAAGGAATGATGCACTGCTCGGTCCGCCGGAAGTCGTAGTTGAAGAGATCCTGGAACCACATTCCCGCGATGAACAGGAAGTTCCAGCGATCCTTGCGCCGCTTTTCAATATCCTCAAAAGTGCGGTCGCCGGTCACTTTCCCGTAGCTGCGGCCTGTTGCGCCAAAGCACTTGTCCATCTTCTGCAGCAGGTCGGTCAGCTTGAACGTGCTGGGCGCTTCCATCGGATTGTAGTTCCGCAGCAACGCGAGCGCCACGCCAAAAACCGAGAGAAACTTTCCGCGCGCCGCATCGTTGACGCTGGCGATGTCCTTTGCCAGTTGTTCCGCGTTCAGGAACGCGGTTACAGGACGAAACTCCTTG
>JBDUBZ010000309.1:0-5009 GCA_040003745.1 Terriglobia bacterium | reverse complement strand
GGCGTGAGAACCTCGAAGCCATCGACTTTCTCAAGCGCTTCAATGAACTGGCGCACGCGGTGCCGGGCGCCATCACGATCGCGGAGGAATCGACATCCTTTCCGGCCGTTTCGAGGCCCGTCTATGCCAATGGCCTCGGCTTCACCATGAAGTGGAATATGGGCTGGATGCACGACATGCTGAACTACTTCTCGGTGGATCCGGTGTATCGCAAATTCCATCACAGCGATATCACTTTCAGCATGCTCTACGCGTTCACGGAAAACTTCGTGCTGCCCATTTCGCATGATGAGGTGGTTTATGGGAAGCAGTCGCTGGTTTCCAAAATGCCCGGCGACGAGTGGCAGAAGTTCGCCAACGCACGCGCTTTTCTGGCCTATATGTATGCGCATCCCGGCAAAAAATTGCTGTTCATGGGCTGCGATATCGGCGACTACGGGGAGTGGAACAATAACGCCGCGGTGCCGTGGTGGGTGCTCGAATTTCCTTACCATGCCGGCATGCAGAAATTTGTCGCCGAACTGAACCGGCTCTACCGGGAGCAGCCCGCGCTTTATGAAGTGGATTTCGAATACTCCGGATTTGAGTGGATCGATTTTTCGGACGTGGAAAACTCCGTCATCACATTCATCCGCCGGGGATCGGACCGCTCGGAATACATCGTTTTTGCGTGCAATTTTACGCCAGTACCCCGCCTTGGATATGAGCTCGGGGTGCCGGAGCCCGGCTACTTCACAGAGATCCTGAACAGCGATTCGGCGTTATTCGGCGGCAGCAATATGGGTAACAAAGGTGGCGTGATGGCAGTCGCCCACCCGAAGCACCACCGCCCCTGCAGTATCCGGATCACGATTCCACCGCTCGGAGTGGTTGCCTTTAAACTGCGGCGCTGATGAAGCGCTATGACGCCATAGTTATTGGCGGCGGTCACAACGGACTTGTGACCGCCGCTTATCTGGCGCGCGCGGGCCGGCGGGTGGTGGTGCTGGAGCGCCGCTCCCTGGTGGGTGGGTGCGCGGTTACCGAAGAGATCTGGCCCGGCTATAAGGTCTCAACCGGCGCCTACCTCGTCAGCCTGCTGCAGGAGCGTATTGTCAGTGAGCTCGAGCTGGTGCGTTTCGGGTATCACGTGCTGCCGAAAGATCCGGCGTTCTTCTCGGTTTTCCCGGATGGCCGGCATCTCTTTTTCTGGCAGGACGAACGCAGTACGCTCGCAGAGATCGCGAAGTTCTCCGAGCGCGATGCGGCCGCCTTCCCGAAGTATGAAGCCTGGCTCGGGAAGCTGGCCAAAGTTGTCGAATCGCTTTTGCTGATCACGCCGCCGGAGCTGCCCCCAAAAAAGCCCGCCGATTTTGTGGAATATCTGAAGCTGCTCGGGCGCTTCCGCCATCTGGGCGCGGCTGAAATCTCGGGCCTCGTGAAGATATTCACGCAGAGCGCGGCAGATCTTCTCGACGGCTGGTTTGAATCGCCTGAAGTCAAAGTCACGCTCGCAACCGACGGCGTGATCGGCGCCAATGGCGGCCCGCGATCCGCAGGCACCGCCTACATTTTGATGCACCACTGCATGGGCGGTGTGAACGGCCGGCGCGGGCTGTGGGGCTTCGTCAAAGGCGGCATGGGCGCCGTGTCTGAGGCTATCGCGGCATCCGCACGAAGCTCTGGCGCGGAGATCCGTACAGATGCCGCTGTCGACAAAGTGCTCGTTCACAACGGGCGCGCCACTGGCGTGGCGCTGGCCAATGGCGACGAATTAGAGGCGCCCGTGATCGCATCGAACCTCGATCCGAAGCTGACGTTCTTAAGGCTTCTGGAGCCGGGTGAACTCGATCCGGATTTCCGGCAATCCATCGAGCGCTATCGGGTGGAAGGAACCTCCCTCAAGATGAACCTCGCGCTCGATGGTCTACCCGATTTCACGGCATTGCCGGGCACGCCGGGTCCGCAGCACGGCGCCACCATGCATATCTGCCCTTCGATCGATTACGTGGAGCGCGCCTGGGATGACGCGAAGTATGGGCGTCCTTCCCTTAATCCGCTGATCGAAATGACGTGTCCCACCGTATATGACCCGTCGCTCGCACCCCCAAGGCGGCACATCATGGGGATTTTTCTGCAGTACGCGCCGTATACCCTGCGCGATGCCAACTGGGACGATCTGCGCGACCCCTATGGCGACCGCGTGCTCGAAGTGGCCGCCGAATACGCGCCGAATATGAAGGACATCGTGCGCGAGCGGCAGGTGCTCACCCCGCTCGATCTGGAGCGGCGCTTCGGAATCTCGGGCGGCAACATTTTTCATGGCGAGATGAGCCTCGATCAAATGTTCGTGATGCGCCCGGCGGCGGGCTGGGCGCGCTACAAAACGCCGGTGAAAGGCCTGTATCTCTGCGGTTCCGGCGCGCACCCCGGAGGCGGAGTCATGGGGGCGCCCGGCTATAACGCCGCCCGCGAGATCCTGAAGGCGCGGAACTGATGCGTTACTTTCTGAGCGGCCGTGCGCCGGCAGGTTCGAGGATACTGATTGTTGAAAGTGGCTCGCGCTCGCTGGCGGAGGGCCTTCTGCCGCATCTTCTCGCAAACTGGGCGCAGGGCTATGAGATCGATCTGGTGACCTGTTACGGGGGGCTGCCGGCCGGGCTCTCCGAAGGCGCTACGGTATTTCGCGTTACGGATTACACCTCGTCCGGGGGACGCCGCGAGTTACTCCGGCTGCTCAGAAATCGCGACTACGCCTTCGCGGGGATTATCTGTTCGGGCGAGCCGATCATGACCAAGTGGAAGTGGCTGATCGCGCTGCGCGTGCCCGCCAAATTCTTCGTACTCAACGAAAACGGGGACTACTTCTGGCTGCATCGCGAGAACACCGCCATGCTTCGCGAGTTCGCGCTGGTGCGTGCCGGGCTTTCCGGAACGGGCTCGATACGTACTCTGGCCCGGCTGATGGTTTTTCCGTTCACCATTCTTTTCCTGCTAATGTATGCTTTCGCGGTACATGCGAGGCGCGGCCTGCGCATGGCGATCTCGACAAAAAAATGAAAATCATTCAAATTGCAAAAACAGGCGGTCCCGAAGAGATGAAGCTGGTGGAGGCGCCAGTACCAACGCCCGGGCCGAAACAGGCGCTGGTAAAAATCGAGGCCTCGGGCGTCAATTTCATCGATGTCTATTTCCGCAGCGGACTCTATAAGGCCGATCTCCCTTTCACACCGGGCAACGAAGCCGCGGGGGTGGTGGAGGCGGTCGGGTCCGAAGTGACCGAAGTCAAGCCGGGCGATCGCGTGGCTTATGCCATGCATCGCGGTTCCTATGCGGAATACACGGTCGTTCCATCGGCCCAGCTGGTCGTGATTCCCGATACTCTGGACTTCAATATTGCCGCCGCGGCTATGCTGCAGGGCATGACGGCGCACTACCTCACGCACTCGTCATTTCCTTTAAAGAAGGGCGACACCTGCCTGATCCACGCCGCCGCCGGGGGGGCCGGAAGGCTCGCCGTGCAGATGGCGAAGATGCTGGGCGCCACTGTTTATGGCACGGCCGGCACGGATGAGAAGGCTGCGATCGCCAAATCCGCCGGTGCGGACGAAGTGATCGTCTACACACGCGAAGATTTCGTTACAGAGGTCAAGCGCTTTACGAATAACCGCGGCGTTGATGTCGTCTACGATTCGGTCGGCGTGAGCACCTTTCTCAAGGGTCTCGATATTATCCGTCCACGGGGAATGATGGTGTTGTTCGGCCAGTCGAGCGGCGCGGTCGCTCCTTTCGATCCTGGCATCCTGAACCCGAAGGGATCGTTGTTCCTGACGCGCCCCAGCCTCGCGCATCATTGCCTTACGCGCGAAGAGCTGCTGTGGCGCGCCGGCGACGTGCTCGGCTGGATCGCTTCGGGCGCGCTGCAGCTGCGCATCGACTCAACTTACCCGCTGGGCGACGCTCCTCAGGCGCATCGCGATCTCGAAGGCCGGAAGACCGCGGGCAAACTAATTCTTGTTCCATGAGTCTGCAGGCACGATTAACATTCTGGGCCATTGCGCTGACGGCGGTGGTGATTGGAATCGTGTCGGTGTTCGATCTCTCCTCTGAGATCACCAGCCAGTTCGAATCCACGCACCACGACACGGAACTAATTCGCAGGCTTGCCGAAGAATTCGTAAAGCACTCGATCGATCGCGACAACATTTCCGCAACCGCCCAGCTTGCCATTATCAGAGATGCTCCGCGTCTTTCGCTCGAAATGGCGCAACTGATGACTGGGATCAGACCGCTGGTCGAAGTTGCCGTCTGCGATCCGGGGGGGCGGATTATCGCCGACAGCCTGCCTGGCCGCATGGGCGCCCCCTGCCCACGGCTGCCGGACTGGAATGATACGGTCAAGTCCCGCAACTGGTTCGACCTGCTGCGTCTGCTCTGGAGGGACAACGGTAACTATCAGGTTCCCGATGAAGTCTTCGACGCCGCCACGGGCACGCCGGTTTTTTATATTTATCTGATTCTGAAGCCGGCCATCATTCGCGACGAACTGGAGCCGATCCTGAAAACGCATCTCGGCATTTCAGGGCTGGCGTTGCTCGGTTCCATGCTGGCGGCATTCGTCTTTTCAAGCTTCGCGCTGCGGCCGCTTGGGCGCCTGGGCCGCATGGTCGACCTGATCGCCAAAGGCGAATATGAGATTCCCCCCGGCGACGCAGGATGAATTCAACATCGTAGCGTCAAAAGTAAACATGCTCGGCCAGCAACTGCGTGGCGCCCATGACGAGTTTTCAGATCTGAAGACCAACGTCGAGCGCCTGCTTGAGGAACTTGAAGACGCGGTGCTGATTTTTGCGCGGGACCGGCGTCTGATTGCCGCCGCGGGCGCTGTGGAGCGGTTTCTTACCCGTCCGCGCAATATGCTGCTCTTCATAACTTGGCGACAAACCAAATTGGTCTGGCAAAATCCATATTTGCAATAAATGTGCGGTTGTTTCCGTTGAGGCATTAAATTCACTATGCCGAATCCCAGT
>JBDUBZ010000308.1:0-5038 GCA_040003745.1 Terriglobia bacterium | reverse complement strand
GATGGGGAAGACTTCTTCGCGCAGTTCGCTCGTTTGAACGAAAATGCGGGTCTCCCGGTCCGGCGGAGCGTTCACCGGAATCTCCAGCTCCACTCGTCCCTTTGTTCCGAAGAACTGCATGCGCTGGTACGGGACCATCTGCGTGCTGCAGGTAAATGCCACCTGCGCTCCACCAGGGTAATCGAGCAGCGCCGACGTGAGCCGGTCGGTGCCGAAATCCGGATCCCGCTCAACGAGCGAAACCACGCGTCCCGGCTCCGCGCCGAACATCCAGCGGGACACGTGCACCGGATAACAACCGATGTCCATAAGGGTTCCGCCGCCAATTTCGGCGATATTTCTAATGTTCTTTGGATCGCGATTGGTATAGCTGAACACGCAGTGCATTGCCCGCAGTTCGCCGATCTCACCCGACTGTACGATCTGCCGCGCCCGCACCCATTGCGGATGCAGCCGCACCATGAACGCCTCGCCCATGCGCACCCCCGTACGGTCGCGCGCGGCGATCAGGGCCTTCGCTTCCGCCACGCTCATTGCAATCGGCTTTTCGCAAAGAACATGCTTGCCCGCTTCCGCCGCCTTCACCGACCAGGCCAGGTGCAAATGATTCGGCAGCGGATTGTAAACGGCGTCGATATCCGGGTCCGCCAATAGTTCCTCATAGGATCCATAGGACTTCGGAATTCCCAGCTTGCCTGCGGCGTCTTCAGCCTTCGCCAAATTGCGCGAGGCGATGGCCGTTACCTCCGTGAATGAACCGCGCTGCATCGCGGGAATCACCTTTTCTGTCGCAATCTTCGCCACACCCAGCACGCCCCAGCGGATCTTGTCTGTCATGTTTTCGCTTCCGTCTCCCGGATCTTATAGTGAACCTTCGTCATGATAACCTCGTAGTATCAACAGATAATGGCCGTTCAACCGCAATCTCTCTCGGAACCGCGTCCGTCCGTCCCCGTTAATGTCTGGATTCTGCCCCTCATTGCGGCCTGGCTGGTCCCCGGCGCCGGGCACTTCCTGCTGAAGAAATCCGGACGAGGGGCTCTTATCTTCCTTTCGGTTACGCTGATGTTCCTGTTCGGACTTTTCATGCGTGGGGTCATGTTCACACCGGAAGGCGGCGCGGACTATCTTACGTCACTCATCAACTACGGTGGCTTTGTCTGCAACCTCGCCGCCGGCGCTCTTTACCTGCTCACCAGCATGTTTGGCTATTCGCAGCCGGATGCCCCGGGCGCGGTTCACGATTATGGAACGAAGTTTCTGGTGACGGCGGGCCTGTTGAATATTCTCGCCATGGTAGACGCCTGGGAAATCGGCTCCGGGAAGAAAGACTAATGCCAAGACTGAACCTCTCACATTTCGAAGCATCATTCCTCTTCGCACTGTTTGTTTCCGTCGTAATGGGAATCACCACGAAAAAGACCCAGAAGGAACGCGTGAACTACGGCGCGTATTGCTTCGCCTGCTTCATTGTGGCCTTGTTTGGAATCGGCTGGGCCATGCGCCTGGGCCACGGATAATTCGCTCTGCTCTTGTTGCCGGACCAACTCCGCCACTTATCCTGCCGCGCTTAAACTGCCTCCGTTTTTCCTGGCAATCCACTTTGAGGCCTCTGACTCGCCTACGCGCCGGAGGGTTCATCGGGCGCTCACCAACTTCCCGCTAAGCCTGCAAAGAGGCGATTGTCTACTTCTCAGACTTAGATCGTTGCATCGCTTATGCAATCCAACTCCGCTGGAATCGAGGCGCGATCACCTGCCCGCGTTGCGGCTCTGACCAGCACTCTTACATCTCCACTCGCCGCCTTTGGTTCTGCAAGGGCTGCAAGAAACAAATCACCATCAAGGTCGGCACTATCATGGAAGATTCCCCGATCACCCTCGACAAGTGGATGACCGCGGCATGGTTGATCTGCAATTGCAAGAACGGAATCAGCAGCTACGAGATCGCGCGGGATCTTCGCATCACTCAGAAGTCAGCCTGGTTTCTGGATCACCGTATTCGCGCTGCAATGCAGTCCGGTTCGTTCGACAAGTTCACTGGCGAAATTGAGGCAGATGAAACTTTCATCGGCGGCAAGGCCCGCAACATGCACGCTGGCAAGAAAGCCGCAAAGATCACCAGTACCGGCGGCAAAGTTAAAACCGCCGTCAGGGGAATTCTGGAGCGTGGCGGCAAGGTTCGCACCAAAGTACTTCCGAACCGCAAGAAGAACGCGCTGCAATCGGAGATTCGCAAGCATGTAGAGGCCGGTTCTGCGCTCTACACCGATGCGCTGCTTTCGTATGAGGGATTGATTGGCCGGGGAGTTCGCCCATCGGGTCGTTGATCACGCCGTACAGTAGGTTGACGGCAAGATTGACACCAATGGTTTGGAGAACTTCTGGAGCTTGCTCAAGCGCGGAATCGGCAGAACCTAGACTAGGTGCTTGCCTTAGCAATTTCAGCGTTGCCGAGTGGTCGGTTATGGCTTTGAAGGTATACCGATTCGAACTGAAAATTCGCGGTTGCGTCAAACGTTCCGAGCGCAAGCGCTTCGCTGACTACTTCGCCTTGTAACCCTGCCAGACGTACTCCAGCGCTTCTGGCAGAGTCTGCTTCTTCACAGCGCCATCCGTGTGACCGGCGTTGCGCGCGAAGACAAACTGGTAGTGATAGCCCTTCGCGGCCAGCGAGCGAGCCATGATCTCGTTCGCAGCCACCCAGTCGTGAGTGTCATCACCAGGCCGCCCGTTATCGCGGTCCCCAACTTCCATCCAGATGCGAATCGGCTTCGCCGGCGCCGCCGGAATCAGATGCTCTTCCAGCTCAAACGCGCCATGCGGTAGATTCGGATCGGTCGGCGACTGCTGATTCACATACGTCCCCGAGTACGTGAGCACGCGGTGATAGAGATCGTTGTGGAACCACGCCATGCCGAACGAAACCGATCCACCCGAACTGCCACCCATCGCCAGACGCGCATCCGGATCCTTACTGAGCTTTACGCCGTAACGCTTCTCAACGAGAGGAAGAACTTCCGTCTCCACGAACTCGGCGTACTTGGCGGACATCGTGTCGTACTCCAGTCCGCGTTCGCTGCCCGGACCATCGCCACCGCCATTTCCGATAGAAACCGCGATCATCGGCGGCAGCTTCTTCGCCGCGATCATGTTATCGAGCGTGGTGAACAGCCCGTTGTCAGGACCATCCGCGCCGACAATGAAGGGAGCAACAGTTCCCGCGACATACTGCCTGGGAATATACACGTACACCCGACGGCTGTAAGGCGCGGGCATAACGGGGATCATGCGCGAATTCGGCGGTTGCGGAGGAGCGTTAGGATCGCGCGGCGCACGCGTGATCCCGGGATACATCTTGCTATCCCCCGACTCCATCGCGAAGATGCAGACTACACCCTTCGGCACGCTTGCGTTCTCCACCGTATCGGGAGCAGCGGGATGCGTCGGCCCCAGCACGAAGTTTCCGTCAACATTGTTCGGAGCATTCTCACCATCCGGAAGATCCTTCGCGTCAACGTTGCCGGCGGCATGCGGATCACGAACGGCAGCACCGCCACCGCCCGCGCGGCCCGCACCTCCTAAGGCACCGCGGCCGGCGCCGGAAAATCCGAGCCCGCCACCACCACCGCCGCCGCGAGGGGCTCCGCCCGACGCAGCAAGAGCGGCCCCGGGACCGGTGGTGTAAGCAGGCGCGGCATTGGCCTGCGGCAAACTCCCGCAGCCAACCGACTGAGCCAGAGCAGCCTGCGAACCGACCATTAATCCAGCGGTCGCTACCGCGGCAAAAACACGCGATCTCTTCATTTTTTCCGTTCTCCTACTTTGCAATTGGATAACCTCGCCACAGGTACTCGAGCGCTTCAGCCAGCGTCTGCCGCTTCACCGCGCCATCGGTGTGACCGTATTCTTCGCGAACCGAATGAACCTTCTCATCTGCAGGTACGCTATCACATCCTTTTATGCCTCCCTCAAGCCACGCCACGATGCAAACCTAAGTCCGGGCGCAATGACAAAGAGCGCTGCCGCAAACTGGCGCGGGAGCCGGGCGAGTGGGTGCGGAGCATCTTTATCCCGCAATTTGAAAGAGAGGACCGCAACCGCCGATGAAGGCGATGGCAAGGCGACTTATCAAGCTTGAGCAGAAGGTCACGCCTCGGGTCGATCCGCAATCCGAAGCTGCAGCCCAGATAGTGCGCGAACGAAGACGTCTGCGTTGTGCTGCCAGCGGACTGCCCTTCGAAGATCAGGTCTGGGAGCCATCCACGTCTTGAAGACGGCTATCGGTATCGGAGACGCTGCGCCTGCGGCGGCCTTCGCGACCGGATCGGGGCTCGACACCCCCAGCTGTTGTTGCATCCGAATAGCTACCGATATTAGTAGATGACACCGGGCAATCGGGGGACTTTTCCGTATACCATGGCCGGCGCATGAAGGCGCAATGCCAGCCTTACCAAACGTGGAAGGACCGCCCCCGGGCAATTGGACGCTTTCCATTCGCTGCTACGTCACAAAGGGACGCGAGCGTGTTCCGCTCTTCGGGAATTCGTTGCAGTTCCAGCCCGAACTTCCGCAGGCGTTCCCGAAACTCGATCAGGAAACGGTCTTCCTCAGTCAGATGCTGAAACCCGAGTACATTGTCGTCGGCGTCGGATGCGGAGCAAGGTGCTGGAAATCAAGCAGCAGCTTCGCAGGCGCATGCATGAGTGGGTTGTGGTAAACGCCAAATGGCTTCGGTCAATCGTGCAGGGCTGCTTCAACTAACACGCAATACCTGGAAACACTGACAGTCTGTCCGCCTTTCGCTACCGGGTCATTCGGCTCTGGAGGACCATGTTTGATCCACCGGGGTCAGAAGCATCACCTGACCTGGGAGCGAATGCGCAGACTGGCTGATCGGTGGCTTCCGCAGCGTGTTCTTCATCCATACCCCCGAGTTGGCTTTGACGCCATGCATCCAAGATAGGAGCCTCATGCGGGGGTGCCGCTCGTGGGGATCTATTCGGGGGGTGCCGGGCCACCGGCATCCCTGCCGCGAC
>JBDUBZ010000307.1:0-5040 GCA_040003745.1 Terriglobia bacterium | reverse complement strand
CGCGCTTAGAAGCGCACAGGCCGCGGAGAGCGGCGCCAAAGAATTCAGAATCTTCCTCAGCCGCCGCATCGCAGCGCGTCCGTTGTGCGCGAGCCTCAAAAACTCGATACAGGGAAAGCTCGGCCCTGTTCCGCGCGAATGATAGATTGGGGATCACATCATGCCCAAAGGCTTTTACGGGAGGTGGATCATTGCGGCCGCGCTGCTGACGTTCGGCATTTCGGTAGGGCTCCCCTACTACAACATGCCGTTTTTCTACGACTACTATAAGAACGCATTCAACTGGCCGCTGCACGATATCACTTTAGGGTTCCCTCTCGCCGCCTTGCTGACACTGTGGGTAGGGCCGGTGCTGGTGCCCCGTTTCAGTCCGCGCAAGCTGATTGTCATTGGCACGTTTTGTACCTTTCTGGCCTTCTTTGGCTTCAGCCGCATGACCGGGAGCATTTCAACCTACTATTTCCTGTGGTTCGTATACACGTTCGGCTACATTCTCTCGGGGCCGATTCCGCACCAGATCATCATCTCCCAGTGGTTCAAAAAGAACCGCGGTGTTGCCATGGGGATCGTTTACGTGGGCGTTGGCCTGGTAGGCGCAGCGGGCCCCTGGCTGATCAAGCCCGTCACTGAACAGTACTCCTTTCGCACCGCGCTGCTGGTCGTCGGATGCATCATGTTCCTCGCGTGGCCATTCGCATGGTTCGTGCTGAAAGACCGCCCGTCCGATGTGGGCCAGTTTCCCGACGGCGCGACTGAACCTTCGAAAGATCAGGGCATTGAGGCGCGCAGCTTCCGCTATCTGATGAGCCGCCCCGCTTTCTGGCTGCTGCTGTTCGGGAGCCTGTGCTCAATCGGCTCCATTGGCGCAATTAATCAACACATGAAGCTGGTTTTCAAAGATCAGGGCTTTACCGATCAGGCGGCCCTGAATGCGGCATGGAGCGAAGCCACGCGCTGGATTCTCTGGTCGAGCATCGCCGGCCGCCTGCTCATCGGCAGGCTCGCCGATATCTTCCCGATGAAACACGTCATGACCGTGACCTACTTCGTGGTGGCCGTCAGTATCCCGCTGCTGCTTTCCGTCAGTCCCTCGGGTAACCCATACTACTTCGCGATTGTTTTCGGTTTTGCGATGGGCGCCGATTACATGCTGATTCCTCTGATGGCGGCCCAGCAGTTCGGCGTCAATTCCCTGGCGCGCGCGATGGCCATTATTCTCCCGGTCAATACCATCGGGCAGACGTGGGTGCCGCAGGGCGTCTCGATGCTGCGCGAGGCGTTCGGCAGCTACATTGTCCCCATGCGCTTTGTTTTGGCCGTGGCGGTGGCCGGTGCAATCGCCATCGTTCTCCTGCCGCGCCATACGGAGAATGAGAAATTGGGGGCGGCAGCGCGCTAGCGGGAGTTTAATCGGAAGATGCACCGGTTCAGCTACAAATCCCTTGAGGAAATTGCACGCGACGCGGAGGCGACTGCGCCGCATGTCCGTTTCGAAGCCGACCGGGAAAGAGTGCGCTCAGTTCTGGCGCGCCCGGTCTCGATCGGCGACAGGCGTATCGGCAATTCCCTGGCAGTTCATCCCATGGAAGGCTGCGACGGCGAGCTCGACGGCAGGCCCGGGGAACTGACCTGGCGCCGGTACAAGCGCTTCGCCACCGGAGGAGCCAAGCTGGTCTGGTTCGAAGCCACCGCCATCCAGGAAGATGGCCGCGCCAATGCCCGCCAGCTCTGGCTGAACGCCGATACGCAGGGGGATTACGCGCGATTAATCGAGACCATTCGGCGTGACCACGCCGCCGCCTTTGGGACCGCGGACGATCTGCTGGTTCCCATGCAGCTCACACATTCGGGGCGCTACAGCTATCCGAATCGCATCATCGCTTATCACAATCCACACATCGATAAAAAGACCTATACCCCGGCGTCCCAGACGCCGATTTCCGATGGCGAGCTGGAGCGGTTAGAAGACGTGTACGTCGAGGCGGCGGGACGGGCGCTTAAGGCCGGCTTCAATGCCATTGATGTCAAAATCACGCACGGCTATCTGCTGAGCGAACTTTCGGGTGCAAAGGTGAGGCCGGGTCCTTATGGCGGGCCGCTCGAAAACCGCCTTCGTCTGCCGATGAACGTCATGCGCAAGGTGCGCGACCGTTTCGGCCGCAAGCTGCTGGTCGCCGCGCGGATGGGCTGTTTCGACAGCGTGCCCTATTTCAAAGACGAAAAAACGAAGGTGGGTGTACCGGCCGAATTCGAGGTCCCGTACCCGCATGGCTTCGGCGTGAATCCCAGAAATCCACTCGAACCTGACATCGAGGAAGTGAAGCGCGCCATAGGGCTGCTCAAAGATGCGGGGCTCGAATTGCTGAATGTCTCGCTCGCCTGCCCCTATTACAATCCCCACATCGGCAGACCGTTTGAAAGGCCGGACGATGGGAATTACGAATCGCCCGAGGACCCTCTCCTGGGAGTGGACCGCCATTTTCGCATCGCGGGCGAACTGCAGCGCGCTTTTCCCGATCTTCCGATGGTAGGCACCGGCTATAGCTGGCTGCAGAAATATGCCATCAACGCGGCGGCGCACAACGTCGCGGAAGGGACGATCCGGATCGCCGGAATGGGCCGAAATGCGCTCGCTTACCCCGATTTCGCCCGCGACGCCCTGGAAAAAGGCGAGCTCGATGAATTGAGAGTGTGCAAAACCCTGACTTACTGCACCTATCTGATGAGGCAGAAAAATCATCCGCTGGGACAGGTGCCCACCGGGTGCCCGCCGTTCGATAAGGAAGGCTACGGGGAAATCATGAAAGAAGCGCGCAAGGCTCAACGCAACCTTCTCACCGTTAAAGTCTGATCTTCAGTTTGGCTGGACAATATCTTCACGCCAGACGGGCTGGGTACGAGCCGCTTGTGGTACGAGCTCGTCCACGAGCCAACTACGAAGAAGACCGGCATATCGTGCCTTCGGCCAAACCGATATAGCTCTTCGACAAAATCTTTGGAACTCGTGCAGGAACCGCACTTAGACAGGCGGATTGGGGCAGTAAACCTCGGGGCTCCCAGGTTATTCAGCCCGTTATATACTTACGCCGGGTCGCTTGCAGAAACACCGGATGTTTTCTCCTCAATTTCTCCCGCATTGGCAGGCTCAAGTTCGGCGATCTCAGGCTCTCCTTCGCATGCAGGTCGCTCCGGTTCCAGACTCCGCTATAAGAAAGCTGTCGCGCTTTCTCGGTATGATGGAAACCCATGACGAAGACAGTATCCGCAGTTTACGAGGATGGCGTGCTTCGGCCCTCCGAGCCGCTGCCATGGGCGGAGCACCAAAGGGTTAATGTCACGGTTTCGGATGCGGCCGATCCTGCGGAGCCGTGGCTCGATAACGAGTATATGGCTGGAATCGACGCCATGCATGAACCCACTCCCACCCTGGAAGAAGTGCGGGGGATACTCGCGAAGACGTCAAGTAACTTCTCCGAGGCGATTCGCGCGGAACGAGACGCGCGAGGTTAGTTTCTGAGCTTTATCTCGACACGAGCGCATTTGCCAAGCTCTACCGGCCCGAGGCCGGGACTTCCGCAGTAGAACGAATCGTGGAAGAGTCGGGAGAGCACTGCTTTATCTCTCGTTTGTGCATACTGAAGATGATCTCGGTGCTTGCGCAGAAGGTACGTGCCGCGGAGTTCTCTGCCTCCGATTCCGCTCTTGTGCTGCAGAGGTTTCGGAATGACATTCGCGGCCGCCGCTTTCGTGTGGCGGCGCTTAGTCATCACCACTACCAAAGCGCGGAGAACCTCCTCGGTAAATATGGCCATGGCCTTCGGGCTCTGGACGCACTGCACCTTGCCATCGCACTGGACTTGCGGGACGCCAGGCTGGTGGATGCCATGATCGCTGCCGATAGAGTCATCTGCCGGGTCTCACCGCTCGAGGCGCTCCGCTGCATCAATCCCGAGGCCAGTCCTTAAACATCTGGGAATCTCAAGACGCGTCAGACCTCTGGCAGCCCGCTCACGAACGGCGTTTGCGAATTGTGAATTCAGAGCTTGACCAGCTACTCCGGACCGCAATTGCTGAGACGAAACTTCTTCGACTCCGCTACGGAGACAAGCAGCGCATTGTCGAACCGCACGACTACGGAGAACACAACGGCAGAATCAAGCTCCTGGCCTTTCAAGTTGCAGGTTACAGCAGCGGCCCGCTGCCGAACTGGCGCTGGATGGAAATAGGGAAGATCTCAGATGCGCTTCTTCTCGACCAGACATTCGCCGGCGGTCGGCAGACCCCATCGGGAAAACATCATCAATGGGACAAGCTGTTCGCCAGAGTGAAGTCTGCTGATGCGGAACATTGATCGCGTCTATTCTCAGGGCTCCGGTGGCGCAAAGGTCATTGGCCTGGAAGCCGGGTCAAAACTATCTGCATGGGCTCGCGCCCACTCCAGCCACCTCGCCTCGTCACCGTGCGGCTGTGTTGGCCCGTTTTTCGAAATGCGATCGGCGATGGCGTTTAAGTACGCCCGGATATCTTGAGCGCGACGCCACTGCGCGACATTTCGGTCGAGCCGCTCGACTCGCCCTGCCAGTTCTCGCGCCGTCTATATTCCAGTTCCTGCTCCCGCTGCATCGCTGCAGTGCGCTCGCGTTCGGCATGAACCTCGGCGGCAGGATCTTCAGCTTTAGCGAACAATTCAGGCAGTTTCGACTCGACTCGGGCTCCCCGTTTGTCAGATATCCTGGCGCTTCGGTATCCCGCTGTCAAACTAACCACCAGACTTCCGGCTGGCGTTCGTGGTCGGCGTTCACCGGGCGCACCTTGACTTCCGCCGCAGGCTCGGAATTCTCGGTGACTGCCAGCGCCGGCGGCTCACCGCCGACAATGATGTTTGTGCCCGACCCAGCAGTCAAGCCGACCCCACAACCCCGCTCGCCCGCTGCCTTGAGGAGGGCATCACATACGTTGATTCCGCGCACCAGCAGGTCAGGACCGACGTAGACCCCAACGCAGCACTCACGGAGATTCGGCAGGCCATCACGGTCTGTT